>CAZRUC010000374.1:0-2517 GCA_964603175.1 uncultured Anaerolineaceae bacterium | reverse complement strand
GTTCGAGCTCCGCGTGGGCTCAACTTCTACCCCAATTCGATCGACCGCCCAGACGCGCGGACATGACGGACGTCCGAGTGCGGCGGTCCCCCGTCAGCCTACCGCTTGCAGCCCCTCAGGTGGTTGCGTATTTCTACGCAATCCTGTGATAAGCGGCCGCGCAGCCGGCCTCCCTAGGCTGGCGCGATGCCAGAGCTCAGCAGGTTCTTCGGGATCGTCGTCCGGCTTCACTACGCCGACCATAATCCGCCGCACTTTCACGCGACCTACCAGGGTCGAACTGTTGAAGTCGAGATTCAGACGCTGGCTGTCATCCACGGCGGAATCAGCGCGAGGGCGCTCGGGCTCGTGATGGAATGGGCAGCACAGCATCAGGCCGAATTGGCCGAGGATTGGCGCCGGGCATCCACCGGGGAACCGATCGTCAGGATCGAACCGCTCCCGTAGAATGGCGCCGCTATGCTGCGAATCCGATCGGTCCAAGTTGACGACGACTACTGGCTCCGCCTGGGGTTATCTGATGACACCAGCGTTGAGCGGAACGTCCGAGAACTGCTGCTGGGCCCGGTTTTCGAACCCCTGCGCGCCGATTACGCAGAGTTCCGTCGCGCCCGTGCTCGCCATGGCACGGTCGAATGGCCCGGCGATCTCGACCTGGCGCCAGAGACGCTGATTTGGAACGGATCGGAACCAGCGGGCGACCCGGGGCGGCCGCCGGCCCGACTCGTCCTCAGGCATCCAGCCCGAAGCACGGCCGCGGAGACGGGCGGGTAATCGGGCCGGAAGACACAAGAAGCCGGCCGACCCGAGGGCCGACCGGCTCCTGTGAGCTGCGATTGGGACGCTACGGGATCGTCACGTCCTGGATCACGACCGGGCTGTGGAGCGTGTAGTCCAGCTCGTTCGACTGCTGGACGCCGCTGGGCACCAGGATGTCCATGGCCTTCGGAACCGTGTTCGGATCGACCGTGCAGTGCGGGTCTGATGTTGCGGCCGCGCACACGCCGAACTGGAAGTCTTGAGGCGTCGGTTGGAAGCCGCGGGCCTGGTCGGACGAGAAGCCGTCCTGCCCGGTCAGCACCACGGTGAATCCCCAGCCGGATGCGGGCGTGCCGCCGAGGCTGGCAGTGGGCACGCTGAACGTGATGTATCTCGAGATGGCGTTGGCCGAAAGCGCGATCGTGCCGAGCGTGGTGTCGGATGCGTCCACGTACCGCTGGCCGAAGCCCTGGACCTCGAGCAGGCGGCTCCAGGCCGAGCCGGCCGCGATCTGGTAGTTGCGTCCCGCGAACGAGGCCGCGGTGGAAGTCGTAGCCGCGGCCGGGTTGTGGACGTAGACGTCGGCGAGCTGCGCACCGAGCGGGCTGCCGAAGGTGGGGGTCAGGTCGCGCGTCTGGAGCTTGAACGTCGTCGTGGCGCCGTCGGGCGAGACGATGACCTGGAAGTTGGTGATGTCGTAGGCGCCGGGCACGAAGTTCGAAGACGTCGGGTAGGCGTAGTTGCCGGGGCCGTTGTCGTCGCCGGTCGGATCGGTCTGGCTGAAGACGACGGTGCCCGGGGTGAAGTCCCAGACCACCGAAACTTCGGCGTGGCCGGTGGCGCCGGTCGAGCTGGTGGCGACCGCGTTGATGACGCTCGTGCCGCCCTGGATGGTGAGTGGGACGCTCCAGCTGCCGTCGCCGGCGGCGGTCGTGGTGGCTGTCGTCGTCGCGGAGTTGGCGTCGGTGTCTGTCGCCGCGACGGTGATCTTGTTACCGGCCGCGCTCGTTCCGGTGACCGTGAGCGCTGGCCCGGTCACGGCCGTGAGGTTAGCGGGAGAGGTGATCGCGATCGGCGTGGATCCTTGGGTGTGGGCGACGTACCGCGCGGTCGTAACCGCGGGCGTGTCGAGCAGGCGATGCGCCTTCACGTCGGCGAGGAGCCGCACGTACGCGCCCGCCGACCAGGTGAGCGGAGCCGCTGAGCCTGCCGCCCGGCCATTGATGAACCCGATCGAAGCGGTCGTCGGGTCGGTGCCATAGGGCGACGCGGCGAGGTTCGGCTGCTCCCAGGCCTGCTCCGGGATCAAGCCGACGCCGGAGGCGAAGCCCGAGAAGCTCGGGACGAGGGACGCCGCGCTCGGCAACCCACCGGAAACCATGTCGTACTCGCCGCGCTCCACGGAGAGCACCGGCCAGAGATGGCCCGTGCCCTGGCCGCTCGGCGCCCACGGAGCCCCGGTGGTGCCGTTGTCGCCGTAGCCGTCGCCGTTGTATCGATGCCAGCCGGGACCGCTCACGGTCGAGTTCTGGATGGTTGCGTCGACGACCGGGATGGACGCGGCGACCTGCGGATCGTTGGCCGGAAGCTCGCCGAGCCGGACCAGCTCGAGGAACCCGGCATCGATGACCGAACGCTGGTCGAGCGTCGGGCCGCCGTTGCCCACGTTGTAGCTGATCGCCGCGTTCGGATCGCCCGTCTTCGACAGGCGGATGAAGTACGGGTTGGCCGACAGCGGCCCGTTCGTCGTGACCGTCC
>CAZRUC010000373.1:0-2558 GCA_964603175.1 uncultured Anaerolineaceae bacterium | reverse complement strand
GGCCTTTCACCCGCGCACTTGCTGATCATCCTGATCATCGCCCTGATCGTCATCGGACCCGGAAAGCTTCCGGAGGTCGGGGGCGCTATCGGCAAGAGTTTCCGCGAGTTCCAGAAGGCCACCGGCGCCGTACAGGACGCGGTCACAGCACCGGCAGCCGCAGCTGCGCCCCAAGCCCAGGCCCCGCAAGTGCAGGCCCAGCCACCGGCTCAGCCCTACTATGCCGCTCAGCCCGTGTACGCGGCGCCCGTCTACCAGACCCAGCCCGTGTACGCAGCGCCCGTCTACCAGACCCAGCCCGTGTACCAGGCCCAGCCCGTTGACGCGGCGCAGCCCGGCTACCCTGTCCCGGTCGTTCAGCAGCCTGTCCAGTACCAGCCGGTCATGGGCGTCGTGGAACCCGTAACCGGGCAACCCGCTCCGACAATCTACCCACAGCAGAACGGGACCAACAGCTAACCCACCTTAAAGTCGCCCTCCCTTCTCTTCCGGTCGCGTGCCGCGGTCTCGCTCCAATAACGAGGCCACGGCACGTGGCCGTTCTTACGCCAGGCCCACGCCAGTCAGCCGAGGAGTCAGTGGCATGAATCGAGGACAAACCGGGGACAGTCCGGCAGCTGCTCGCGCCGCCGCCTTGCGGGCCCGCCTCGATCCTGCAAACGACATGCGCCTGGTCCGCGCCCCCGGCCGCGTGAACCTCATCGGCGAGTACACGGACTTCAACATGGGGTTCGTCCTCCCTGCCGCGATCGACCGTGAGGTTTGGATCGCCTTCGAACCCACAGGTCGCCCCGACGTCGAGTTGACTTCCGTGGAATTGAACGAGACCCGTTCTTTCTTGTTCGATGGGCTCTCACCCAAGGCCGGTGAGGCCACCACCTGGATCGACTATGTCGCGGCGACAGCATGGTCGATGCGCCTGGCCGGGCTGCCTTTGCACGGCTTCCGGGGCGTTCTCGACTCGACGATCCCAATGGGCTCGGGCCTGAGTTCGTCTGCCGCGCTCGAGATGGCCTCGAGTTTCGCACTTGCCGATCCGGACGCCCTGCGACCGCCCGCCGCCGAGATGGCCGCCATTGCCCAGCGCGGGGAGAATGTCTACGTCGGTTTGAACTGCGGGATCATGGACCAGTTTGCCAGCGCGGCCGGCCGCGAGGGCCACGCTCTGCTCATCGACTGCCGGGTCAACGAAGCCCTGGCCACGCCCATCCCGGAGGCCCTGTCGCTCGTCGTTTGCGACACCGGAGCCCCACGCCGCCTCGGAACGGCGTACAACACTCGCCGCGCGGAGTGCGAGCTCGGCGTCAGATTGATCGCCGAGAAAGAGCCGAGTGTGAGGTCATTGCGCGACGTCGACGTGGAAATGCTGGAGCGCAATCGCGACCGGCTGCCGGAGAACGTGGCGCGCCGATGCGAGCACATCGTTCGTGAAGACGATCGAGTCATGGCCACGGTGGCAGCGCTGACGGCCGGCGATCTCGATGCCCTCGGACGGCTGTTCGCGGCGTCCCACGCCTCTCTCCGCGATCTCCTCGAGGTCAGCTCGCCCGAACTCGACGCCATGGTCGAGATCGCGGCGGCGGTGCCCGGGGTGGTTGCGAGTCGGATGACCGGCGGCGGATTCGGCGGCTGCACCGTCAATCTGGTGGCCAGCGATGCCGAGGAGGCTCTTCGGGAGACGGTCCTTCGCGACTACTTCAAGCGGACGGGACTGACCGCGAAGGTGTACGCGGTTTCCGCAGTGGCCGGCGCCGGCGAGATCGAAGGTTGGTGAGGGACCATGGAGCGAGTCACACACGCTCCAGCGGAACCGTAAATGGGTCGGCTGCCAACTTAGGTTCTGAGCGGCGCATACTTGCCCCGCGCCGATGCGAACGTGGCCGCGCGAGCGCCCCACGTCGATCTCCGGCTTCAGATGGGGCTGACATTGGATCCTGACGCAGGCATACAGGGAGTGGCGAGTTCGGGGGCGGGCGCAAAGCCTCGCCGTTCGTGGCCCCGTCTGCCGCGCCTCCCGCTCCCCAATCGAAACGCCCCTCCGGCGGTCGAACCCGCCGCGATGAACCTGACCGCGCACCTGGTCGAACTGCGGAACAGGCTCGTCATCTCCGCCCTGTCGCTCGTGCCGGGCACGCTCATCGGTTATGTCTTCGCCGACAAGCTGATCGAGATACTCAAATCCCCACTGCCGACGAAAGATCCGCTTGAGACCCTGAGTCTCACCGGGCCGTTCATGATCCATCTCCAGGTCGCTCTCGTCGTCGGCGTGATATTCGCGATGCCGGTGATCCTGTTCCAGTTCTGGCGGTTCATATCACCCGGGCTGACCCCTCAAGAGCGGGCGGCCGCGCGGCCCTGGGTGCCCCTGGCGATGGTCTTCTTCGCGCTCGGCGTAGGGGTCGCGTACTTCATCCTCCCCTACGCCTCCGGTTTCCTCTACGGCTTCCAGACCAAAGACATTCACCTCTTGCTGACCGCGGAGAACTACTTCGGGTTCGTCACGATCCTCTTCCTGGCCTTCGGCGTGGTGATGGAATTCCCGATCGTCCTCGTCCTGC
>CAZRUC010000372.1:0-2560 GCA_964603175.1 uncultured Anaerolineaceae bacterium | reverse complement strand
CCGAACGTTCTGAGCGGTAGCGAGTCCGAGATCGCCGACGCCGATCCTTTGGCTGATCCCAAGACCCTGTATGGGCCAAACGGCGAAGCGGTCGCTGGTTTGCTCGAAGCACTCGACGAAATCGACCTCGATCAGGTCGGAGCCGTCGCGGCGTCCTGGGCGTCCGTCAAGCCGGCCGACCGCCAGATCGCTCAGATGATGGCGCGGCGACTACGCAACGACCGTCGCCTCGACGCCCCTCTCCGTGCCGCCGAGACTCGCGTTCAGGCCTGGCTCCAAGGCCGCGAAACCACTGACGACCGCGGGACATCGCTGAACGAGGAAGCGGCCGGGGCCGCACGCGACGCAGTGGCGGCGCTGATCCTAGACACGGAGCTGAACGACGCCGACTTCGCGACGCTCTACGGGCCGTGGTCCGACGTGATGGACGATGACGTGGAGACCGACGAGGCCGAGGAGCACGGCGCTCCCCTCGCCGAGGAGGCGGTGGACGCGGCCGAGCAGACGGACGCGGAGAGGGATTTCGGGCCCAACGGGGACTTGATCGCCGAGCTACTGGCGCGGCTGGAGGACCTCTCGCCGGACCAGGCTCGCAGCCTCGCGACCGCTGTTGGCTCGGCCGACCCGGACGCTCTGGCACAAGCCCACGCGGCGGTGGAAGGCGCTCTCGAAGCTGACCCGGACTCGAGAGACGAGTTGAAGCGTGCTCAGGAGCGGGTCGCCGAGTGGGCCGCCGGCGGGGACGTCCGGCTTCGCGGGGACGCAGCCCCGGCCGTCGTCGACGCGGTGACTGCGCTGGCCATGGTGGACGCGGTCAGCGAGGCTGACGCCGCAACGCTATATGCACCGTGGGCTGTCGCGGTCGGTACGCCGGAATTGCCCGCGCTCGAGGACGAGGGGCCCTCCTGAGCGTCGCTCAACTGGACACGTCACCGGCCTTCTGCAAGACTCGCGTCCATGAATCAATCGATCGTCACCCTGGACATGGAAGGCGTGCTGACGCCGGAAATCTGGATTGCCGTGTCCGAAAAGACGGGCATCCCTGAGCTGCGCCGGACCACGCGCGACGAACCCGATTACGACAAACTCATGCGCGGGCGGCTCGCGATCCTGGACCAACATGGGCTGAAGCTGTCCGATATCCAGGACTGCATCGGCACGCTGAGTCCCCTACCAGGCGCAAAGGAATTCCTGGACGAACTGCGTTCGTTCGTGCAGGTGGTGATCCTGTCCGACACGTTCGAGCAGTTCGCCGCTCCCCTGCTCCGTCAGCTCAACTGGCCGACCCTGCTGTGCCATCGGCTGATCGTCGAGAACGACTGCATCGTCGACTATCAGCTGCGCATCCGGGAACAGAAACGCGAAGCCGTGGCCGCGTTCAAGCGGATGAACTACCACGTGGTCGCAGGGGGCGACTCGTTCAACGACATTGCCATGCTCAGCGAGGCCCACGCGGGCATCCTGTTCCACGCCCCCGACAACGTGAAGCAGCAATTTCCGCAGTTCCCGGCCGTCGAGACCTACGCCGACCTGATGGGGCTGATCAAGCAAGAGATCGCATAGGTCATAGGTCCGGGCGAGATGGGCCCGCGCGGCGCGCGGCGCTGGCCCTACCAGCCCAGGGCGCGCATGACCCCCGCCGTGGTCGGCGCAGCCTCGAGGATCGCGCCGGCGCCGCCCGCAGTTCGTTCCGCCGTCTCGGGATCCTTGAGGCCGTGGCCCGTGAGAACGCAAACGATCGTGGCATCTCGGTCGATCCGGCCTTCCGCGGCCAGCTTGCAAACACCTGCCAGGCTGGTCGCCGACGAGGGCTCACAGAAGATGCCCTGACTCGTTGCCAATTCGCGGTAAGCGGCCAGGATTTCGTCGTCGGTGACCGCCTCGATGAGCCCGCCGGACTCGTCGCGCGCGGCCTCGGCCCGCTTCCAACTCGCGGGATTGCCGATGCGAATTGCCGTGGCGATCGTCTCCGGGTGCTCGATCGGATGGCCCATCACGATCGGTGCGGCGCCCGCGGCCTGGAAGCCGTACATCTTGGGCTTTGCGGAGATACGGCCGGCGGCCTGGTAGCGGTTGAAGCCGGCCCAGTAAGCCGTGATGTTGCCGGCGTTGCCGACCGGGATGGCCAGGATGTCAGGCGCGCGACCAAGGTCGTCGCAGACCTCGTAGGCGGCCGTGGTCTGGCCCTCGATCCGGTTCGGGTTCAGGTGATTGACCAGTGTGACCGGGTTCTCCTTCTGCTCGGCCATCTCGCGCACGACCGTCAGGGCTTGGTCGAAGTTGCCATCGACCGCGATCACCTTGGCGCCCGCGGCAAGCGCCTGGATCAGCTTCCCGAGCGCGATCTTTCCCTTGGGCAGCACGACGATCACTTCCAGGCCGGCGGCGGCGCCGTACGCGGCCGCGGAGGCCGAGGTATTGCCCGTGGAAGCGCAGATGACCGCCTTGCAGCCCTCTTCGACCGCTTTGGAGATGGCCATGACCATGCCGCGGTCCTTGAAGGAGCCGGTCGGGTTCATGCCCTCGTACTTCACGAAGAGGTTCGGCACACCTATGCGCT
>CAZRUC010000371.1:0-2564 GCA_964603175.1 uncultured Anaerolineaceae bacterium | reverse complement strand
GCTTTTCGAGAGCGGCACCATCAACCACTCGGACACCTCTCCGCGCGAGAGAATAGCAGAGCAAGGCAGCGGGCCTGAGGTCGCCGGCGTGGCCTCCGGCGAAGGGCGCGAACGGCTCCTTTCGGAGCCGCGTCAGCCCAAGGCTGGGCGCAAGAGCTCGGCCGATCGCAGCAATTCGACGGGCCCGGCTTTGTTGAAGAGCTCCTCGGCCTCGTCGCAGCGGATGCCGCTGACGACCTTGAGCCTGCGCGTCAGCCGGCCGTCCTGGGCCAGTTGCAGCACCCCGCCCGCGGCACCGTCCACGTGATTGGATACCGCGAACACGAGAGCTTCGACGTCGCTGGCGAGGAGAACTCCCACGCACATTGGGCAGGGCTCACGAGTAACAAAGATCGTGGCGTCGGCAAGTCGAGCGCTGCCGACCTTTCGGGCGGCCTCACGGACGGCGACGACGACGGCGTGGGCAGTGGGATCGTTGGACTCCTGCACCCGGTCGTGAGCCCGCGCCACCATGGCATCGTTCACGACCGCCACCGCACCTATGGGCGCCTTGCCCTGGTCCAATGCGATCTGAGCTTCGGCCAGAGCCTCGCCCATGAACAGTTCGTAGTTCATGCCGCGATCATACAGTCCGCCGGAGGGGCGAGAGGCCTCAGCGGCGGACCGAGCGCCCGACGGCTCGCGCAAGGACCGACATGTCTTCGTCGCCGTGGCCTTCCGCAAGCAGGCCGTCTTCGAGAGCCGCCGTCAGTGCGGCCAGCGGCAGATCCAAGTCCAAGCCGAGGGCCATCTCCAACGCGATGCCGAGGTCCTTGCGGTGGAGGGCCAACCGGAAGCCGAGCGGGTACTCGTCCTCGATCATTCGGGCGCTCCGGTTCGCCAGGGTCCAGCTCTGCGCCGCACCACCCGACAGCGCCGCGACCAGCTGCTCGGGATTCAGGCCGGCACGCATGCCCAGGACGATCCCTTCCGCGACTCCGAGATAGGCGCCGCAGATGATCACCTGGTTGACGGCTTTGGCCGCCTGACCGCTGCCGAGCGGCCCAAGGTGCGTGATCGTCCGACCCATGGCCTGCAGCACCGGCATCGCTCGCGCGACGTCCGCGGGCTCGCCGCCGACGAACATGGTGAGGGTCGCGAGGCGGGCGCCTTCGGAGCCGCCGGAGACAGGAGCATCGACCATGGCTATTCCCGAGCCGGCCAGCCTGGCCCCGAATTCGCGTGTGGCCTGAGGGGATATCGTCGAGCAGTCGATGACCAGCAAACCCGGGTGAGCTGCCTGCTGAATGCCGTCCCGGCCGAAGAGCACGGCATCGACATCGGGCGTGTCGGAGACGCAGACCACGACGATGCCCGAACCGGCAGCCACTGCAGCCGGCGAATCGGCTTCCTGGGCGCCGAGCTCCAGCAACGCCCCGGCGCGTCCAGGCGTGCGATTCCACACGAGCGGCAAGGCTCCGGCACGGGCCAGGTTGGCGGCCATGGCGGCACCCATGGTGCCCAGGCCGATGAAGCCGATCCGTTCCATCCCGCTCCTTCCCGTGGGGGCCAGATCCGGCAAGCTGGAAAAGCTTCCGGCAGCTCCATCCTAGCTGTACCATCGATCTGACAGTCGTCCGCCCAGGGAGCGGTTCGCTGTGAGGGAGAGGGGTCTTTTTCGTGACCGTGGGGGCGAGGGGTCGAGACTGCTTTCGTGCCGCGGTGGTGGCTGTGCTCCTTGCGGCTTCAATCTCGGTCGGATCCGACTCGGGAGTCTCCGGCGCCGGCGCGCCGACGCTGGGGCCGGTCTTCCACGTACCCATCCTGCTCTACCACCGCATCGTCCCCGCCGCCGAGGCGGGCGGTTCGCTGCCGGCCCTCGTCGTGTCGCCCGATGAGTTCGGGGCTCAACTGGATGCGTTGCAAGCCGCCGGCTGGCGCTCCGTCACCGCGGCCCAATTAGGACGATACCTGGGAGTCGGCCAGACTCCCCCGGCGAGAAGCTTTGTCATAACGATCGACGACGGCACCGACGACGGCTTCACGTATGCGTATCCGCTCCTCCGGCGGCACGGCTTCGTCGCCAGCTACTTCGTCGTGGCGGGGCGAATCGGGCAGCCTCAACATATGGACGGGAGCCAACTCCGGGAGCTAGCTGCGGCCGGCAATGAGATCGCGAACCACTCGATGGACCATTTGCATATGACGCGACTGCCTCACGCCCAGCTGGCACGGCAGATCGTTGATGCATCGCTCGCCATCGCCGCGATTACCGGGCAGCGGCCGTCGACTTTTGCGTACCCCTTCGGAGAGCAGGACGCCGCGGTAGCGGCCGCGGTCGGAGCGTGCCCCGGGCTCCGCGTCGCATTTACGACTGCCGCCGGCGCCAGCGAAACCTGGACCGGACGCTACGAACTGCCAAGGCTGGATGTGCGCCCTGAGATGCGTCCGTCGGACCTCCTGGCGGCGATGGACCGAGCGGCTTGAACCGACGGAAGACCAGGCTGGGAGCATCCGCCACGTTCGCGGCTTTGGGTGCCATGCTAGAATTCCGGCCGCTGAGGCTCCAGGAGAGGTCGCATAGC
>CAZRUC010000370.1:0-2572 GCA_964603175.1 uncultured Anaerolineaceae bacterium | reverse complement strand
GCGAGCCGTGATGGGCCCGGACCAGCTCCTCGCCGGCCAGCTCGTTGAGCTTGTTCGCAAGGCGCTCCGCGAGCCGGCGCGAGTTGCAGAAGACGATCGTGGAGTGGTGCGCGCGGATCAGCTCGAGGATGCGCGGGTGGATCGCCGGCCAGATGCTGTGGCGGCCCTCCGGATTGTCCGCCGCCGCGCCGGCCGCCGCGCCGCCCGGCCCATCCTGCTGAGGGTCGCCGGGTTTGCTCATGTCCTCGACCGGGACCCGGACCGACAGCTCGAGGACCTTACGCGAGCCTGCGTCGACGATCCGGACGTCTCGACTCTCCCCTGCCCTGCCCGGTCCGACGCCGCCCAGGAAGCGCGCGATCGTCTCGACCGGTCGCTGCGTGGCCGAGAGGCCGATACGTTGCGGGGGCCGGGCGGTCAGACACTCCAGCCGCTCCAGGCTGAGGGCCAGGTGGGCGCCACGCTTCGTGCCCGCCACGGCGTGGACCTCGTCGACGATGACGTGCTCGACTCCCCGCAAGATCTCAGCCGCCTGGCTCGTCAGGATCAGGTACAGCGATTCGGGCGTAGTGATCAGGATGTCGGGCGGGTTGCGCACGAGGTGGCGCCGCTCTTCGGTGGGAGTGTCGCCTGTCCGGACGCCGACTTCGATCCTCGGCACTGGTTCGCCCAGGCGCTCGGCCGCCAGGCGGATCCCCGCCAGCGGTGCCCGCAGGTTGCGCTCCACGTCGTAAATGAGCGCTTTCATCGGGGAGATGTACAGGACGCGAACGGTCGGCGAGTTGGGCCGGGGTTCGCGCGCCAGCCGGTCGAGGCACCACAGGAATGCCGCGAGGGTCTTGCCGCTGCCGGTGGGAGCGTGGATCAGGGTGTGCCGACCCGCCGCGATGCTCGCCCAGCCCTGCGCTTGTGCCGGTGTGGGCGCCGCGAAGGCCGAGCGAAACCACTCCCCAACGGCGGGGCCGAATAGGTCGAGTGGATCGTCGCGCCCAAGGCGCGGCTCAGTCGAGGCAGCCACGAGGCGCCAAGTATAGGCGGAGCCGCGTAATTAGACCATGCGTTCGAGGGCCCGATGCGCCGGACAAAGAGAAACGGCGAGCCCGCGCGAGAGCTCGCCGTTTCCAGGTGCAGGGAGGGAATGTGACGGTGACGGACGATCCCTGCAGTCGTGTTCTTGGTTGAGCGACCTAGCCGAGGACGTACTTCAGGGCCGGGACTCGCTGAGCGATTGCAAGCTTCTCGATGACGGTATCGAGGGCGTAGGCGCCGGCACCGACCATGACGATCGTCGCGGCGATTGCGCCGTACATGAACTGCTCGTTGAACGGGCCGTTCGCGAAGCTCCAGTTCGATACGTAGAGGAGCGCCATCAGGAGGACGCACATGACGGCGCTGAAGCGCGTGGCCAGGCCGACGATGAGAGCTACGCCGATCGCGACCTCACCGAATACGACGAGAGTGTCGAAGATCGAAACCAGGCTCGCGTTCTGGCCGATGGACACCCAGAAGGACTGGGTCGGGTTGACGGGGGTCGTGCTGCCGAGCCACACGCCGCCCGTGCCGTGAACCAGGTAGCCGGCGGAGGTGAAGGCCTTGCCGCTGGCCCACATGAAGAACTTGTCTGCCCCGGCGAAGAGCATGCCGAGTCCAAGCGCTGCCCGCAGGAAGAAGATCCCACGACTCTTGGTTTCCACTGTTGATACCTGCACCTTTCTCTAGATCGGTCCGCGCCCCGTTCTGTCCGGAGCCGCTGGACCATTTCCTTCGATGGCACGAATGTAGAGCGCCTTACTGTTTCTCCCGTGTGCCATACGTCCCAAAAGGTCTAGTCCGCTCGGACCATTCGAATACTTCGGGAGTCAGTATTGGGTAGGGAGCTGAGCGTGGCTGTCGCGTGCTGGGAGGAAGCGCAGCCCGGCGGCAACCCGTATCGGCCCGGGCGTCACGCCTCGCGGCTGGGGTCGCCGTCTCGGGGAGCGTCGTTTCAGCCGGTCGCGAGCCAGGCTTCGATGCGCCCGAGCAATTCCGACGGGGTATCCGGCGGCAGATGCACGGCCGCCATCGCAGATCGATCGGCGGCGGCCACGCCGGCCGGCACGGCGATCGCGTCCATTCCGACGCCGCGAAACAGCCGCGCGGCAATGTCGCGTCGGACCGCGACCGCCAGCGGCTCGACCGGGTCACGTTCGGCAAGGGTATTGAGGGCGACGATCGTTTGGCTGCGGAGCGCAGGCGTGTCGAGGAGGGCGGCCAGCAGCGCGGAGGCCAGACCGCGTCTGCGCCACTCCGGCGCGACCCCGAGGGCCGCCAGCTGGAATACCCGGTCGAGACGGGTCGGCGCCACGAGCGCAACGCCGACGAGCCGCTCACCGACGGCGGCGCCGACCATCACTCCCCCGTCGTGGAGGGCCCGGGCGAGCAACACGTGGGCATCGGCCGGATCGGCCGGCGCGACTACCCTCGGAGCGAGCCGCAGGCGATCCAGCGCTTCGGCGGTCAACGGCGCAATCATCGTGGCGTCCGCACGGTTATCCGGCGAGCCGCCGGATACAGGCGAACGGCCGGCCGGGCC
>CAZRUC010000369.1:0-2601 GCA_964603175.1 uncultured Anaerolineaceae bacterium | reverse complement strand
GTCGAGGTTGCCCGTCGGTTCGTCGGCGAGCAGGATCGCGGGCTTGCCCAAGAGGGCGCGGGCCAATGCGACGCGCTGTTGCTCCCCTGCCGAGAGCTGATCGGGGTGGTTGCGCTCGCGGCCGAGCAAGTCGACGAGCTCGAGCACTTCGTGGATCTGCCTGGCAGCCTCGCCACGACGCGGGTCGATGCCAGCGATCGTGAAGGGCAACGCCACGTTCTCGTATACGTCGAGGAGTGGGATCAGGTTGAAGAACTGGAATACGAAGCCGGTCTTCTCGCGGCGCAGGCGCGTGGCGTCCGCGTCGCTGAGGCGGCTGACGACTTCGCCATCGAGCATGACTTCGCCGCTCGTCGGCCGGTCGAGCCCGCCGAGTAGCTGCAGGAGCGTGCTCTTGCCCGAGCCGGAGGGCCCCATCAAGGCCACGAACTCGCCGCGCCGCACCTGGAGGGAGACGCCTTTCAGGGCCTCGACGTCGCGCGCACCCAGGCGATACGTCTTGGTGAGGTTCAGCGCTTCGAGGATGATCCCGCTCTGCTTGGCTTCAGGGGTCTGGGAAATGCTGGGCAGGGTCGACACGCCGAGAGTGTATCCGGTCTCAGGCGCCCAGGAGACCGCCGAAGAGCGACTGGAGGAGAGAGTCGAGCAGGCCGCTGGAGGGCGCCTTCTCACGAATTCGAAGGCCCGACGAAGTGTCGCCGATAACGGTTCCGGAATCGGGTGTCCCCGATTGCGTGGCCGAGGCTCCGGGCGACGGGGTCGACTCGGTCGCGAGCGCGGGCGCCTGTGAGATGGCCGCCGCTTCCGATGGCTGCTCGGTCGGAGTCGGCTCGATAGTGGCGGTCGAGGTCACGGTCGGAGTCGGAGTCGGCGGCGATGTCGGCACCGGGGTCGGCTTGGGCGTGGCGCGAACAGTCGGCTTGGCAGTCGGTTTCGGCGTGGCCGGGGTAGTGGGCTTGGCGGTCGGCGGGGCGGTCGGCTTGGCAGTGGGCGCCACAGTCGGCTTGGCGGTAGGCGCCACGGTCGGCTTGGGAGCGGCAGCGCAGGTTATCGAGAAGAGAACCACGTACAGCTTCTTCCCGGTTGCAGCCTTGTAAGCCCCCACGCCCATGTGGTCCCAGTTCGCCATGATGTTCTCGCGGTGAGACGGGGAATTCATGAACCCGGTTTCGATCGTGGGGGTGGCCACGTCATCGTCGTAGGTGCTGACGCCGATGTTCTCGCCGGCGACCTTGAAGCAGTACCCGTCCGCCTGCATATAGGTGAAGACCATGTTGGTCCCCGGCGGGATCTGGTGCGAGAAGTAGTCTCGGTCGCCCATATCCTGAGCGCGCCACTCGGCTTCCTTGTGGAGGTACGAGTCGTTCAGGAGCACCGGCAGGCCGGCGGAGGCGCGATCCTGATTCGTCAGCGTGAACAGGAGTTGCTCGTCTGAGGGGCTGAACCCGGGGCCCCAGGCCGCGGCGGCGGGCGCCACCGTACCTGCGACAGCCATGAGGGCCACCGCTACAGCGAGGCCTGCCTTGCGCACGTTACGCATCCCGACGATGGCAGTGACGACTTCGCTGGCGAGGTGGCCGAGCATGCTTGGTCGATAGGTTCCCAGTTTGCGGACTCTGAGATAACGGTAGGCCCGGGGAACCGGTCCAAACCACTGCTCCCTGGTCCGGCGACGTAGGGTCGCGTGGTACCACGACAGCCTGCGTTTCATTGAGGGCAAACCCCTACACGAATTGGCTACCCACGAGGAGTCGGCCGAGGCGGCGCGGGGGTGTAGCCCCTTTCACGGGGTTCGGAAGTTCGGTATACGCGACGGCACTCGAAGTCTCGGCGCGGCGGCGCTACCGTCTCAGGAGGACGGCTGACCGGCGTGATCGGCGAGCTGCCCTCTCATGCGCGGGAGAACTTCTATGAGCGAACACGAGCATGGGGACTGGCTCGCGGGCGTCGGGTCGGTTCTCGACATCGGCGGAGATGTCGGCGCGCTAGTGCTGTACACCGACGAGCGGTACCTCGATCGGGAAGTCGAGATCAGCCCGCTGGGCGACGAGTCGAAGCCGGTCCACACTGCCATCCACGAGCGCCGGGTCGGCGAGCAGGTGCTATTCGCGGGCGTGTATCCAGAGCTGCCGGCCGGCATGTACCGAATCTGGACTGACGATCCGCGGCTCCAGGATCGAGTCAGGATCGTCGGCGGCGAGGTAGCCGAGGTGGACTGGCGCAGGGCGTCCGGCTGAGCCGCGTGCGAGCCACCACGGGCCGGGTCGCGTCTACGACCCTGACCCGATACAATCCCGACTGCGGCAGCCCCCGAGATCGTCGAGCTGATTGAGCATGCGCGATTTTTCGGCTGGGACTGACCCCGTTCATTCGTGGTGGCCTTAGCTCAACCGGCAGAGCAGCGGACTGTGGATCCGCAGGTTACGGGTTCGACCCCCGTAGGCCACCCCAGTTCCTGACGTACGAAACGACCCCTGGGGCAGGCGCGTCGCGGCCTGGGTCTACTTGGTGAAGACGAGAGTCGACTCGATCTGCTGGAAGAGCGCGATGTCGGCATCTTCGTTGCCCGGCGAGCTCATCCACATGAAGTCGAACGTCTTG
>CAZRUC010000368.1:0-2604 GCA_964603175.1 uncultured Anaerolineaceae bacterium | reverse complement strand
ATCAGCTGCTGCGCGACGCCCTCTACGGCAGCCTGCCCGAGGGCCAGCGCCGCCGGTTGCACGCTCGCGCCGGTGAGTTCGCAATGGGGCTCGAGGGCGCGTCCGAGATCCACGCCTCGCTTCATTTCGAGCGGGCGAGAATGACGGCGCAGGCATTCCGATCCGCTACCCACGGAGCCCTGATCGCGGCCCGGCTGTCGTCGCATCGCGAAGCGTTCGACCTGTACCGCCGGGCTGTCGACAACATGCCGGGCGACGTCCAGCCGGCCGAGCAAGCCGACATCCTCGGCGCTTTCGCCGTCGAGGCGGCCGCGATCGAGGAGATCAGCACCTGCGAATGGGCGGCCGAGGCGGCGCGAGAGCGTTACGTGCAGGCAGGCGACCCCGTCGGCGCAGCGGATCAGCTTACGGTCCTGGCCCAGATGGCCCGACGCCGCGCAGGGCCGCTCGCAACGCGTCTGGCCGCGACCCGATCCGCTCTCGCGGAGGTGGACGGGCTGTCGCCCGACCCGCGCTCGAGCCGGATTCGGGCCGAGCTTTCCATCGAGCTCGCCTATGCGTCGATCGAAGCTCATGAGCTCGAAGCCGCTCACGCGGCGCTCGACTCCGGTCGCCGTGCCGCTCAGGAGGGGGGCCATGCGGCGGTACTCCTCCAGTCCTCCTCGCTCGACGGCATGCTCGGGGTAATCGGCGGAGACGTGCCAGGGGGCCTCGATCGGATCGCCGCGGTGGCACACGAGGCACGAGAGCAAGGCTTCGAGGACACCGGCGTCACGGCCTACCGAGACGCGGCCGTCATGGCGGCTCGAGTCATGGAGTATCGCCGCGCGGCAGGTTTGATCGACGAGGGGCTTCGCTACGCGGATGCTGTCGGGCAGTCCCACTGCGCCCACGTCATGGCCGCGACCGGAGGGCTGGTGGCCTGGGCGGACGGACGATGGGATGACGCCGTCGCCCTCGGGGAGCACGCCATCGCCGATCGTGGATGCGAGCGCGCGGCCGGGATGGCACGCTGGCCTCTGGGGTATACGGCGCTCGGTCGGGGAGAGGTCGAGCTTGCGAGAACCCACCTGCAGGCGGCCGAGATGTTCGGCGAAGCGTCCGGCGCTCCCGACCTGCGGCTGGCCGCTGCCTGGGGTCTGGCCGAGTTGTCAATCGTCAGCGGCGACAACGAAGCGGCGATCGCGCTCACAGAACGAGCGCTGGAGCTGGCACGAAGCACCGGCGAGTGGGGACAATTCGCCCCGATAGTGGTCACTGGGACCCGCGCCCGAATTGCTGCCGGCCGTCGCGGCGAAGCCGAACGCTGGCTGGCTGGCGCGAGCGAGTTCCTCGGCGGGGTCGAGTTGTATGTCTCGCCGGCCCTCGAGCATGCCGCGGGTCTGCTGAACCTTTCGGGGGGTTCGACCGTGGCCGCCCGAGAGTTGTTGGAACGGGCGGTCCGCGGCTGGGAGGCTCGAGCCCGGACCTGGGAGTTGCTATGGGCGCGCCTCGATCTCGCCTCGTGCCTGATGCGATCCGGTCGACATTTCGACGCGGCCGCGCAGATCTCGAACGTGCGCGAGGCCGCGGAACGATTAGGCAGCCAGCCCCTCCTGGAGCGCGTCGCAGAACTCGCCCCCCTGAACCGCCGGCGTGACGCGGAGACGTCAGCCTGGCATCCGCTCACCGCCCGCGAGTTCGACGTCGCCCGGCTCATCGCCGGCGGTCTCACCAACTCGGAGATCGCGGCCGAACTATCGGTCGCGCCGAGAACCGTCGGCGCGCACGTGGAGCACATCCTGGCGAAGCTGGGGGCCGGACGCCGAACCGAGATCGCGAGCTGGGTTGCGACGGCGACCCGGGCGGCGGCGCCGAGCCCTGCATCGGCCCCGAGTCAGATGCGGCCGGCGTCGACGGGGACCGCCAGCGCGATCCCGGCGGCGCGGCAGTCCTCCGCGAACCCGGCCTGAGCCCCGAGCGTGGGCGACCAGCGGGTCGGGAAGCAGACGACGCGGTCCAGCCCGGTTTCGGCGAGCCGGCCAAGCAGATCGATGCGAGCCTGGCCCGGGTAACGCATCTTCTCATCGGCGGCATAGAGCGAGAACCGCAGCGAGGACGGGTCGCGGCCCTCCGCTTCGCAGCGGGCTCTGACGGACGCCATCCGGGCAACGATCTCCTCGGGCTCGAGGAACACGTAGTTCAACTCATCGGCGAACTTGATCGCATAGCCCGCGGTGACGCGCTCGCCGTTGCCACCGACGATGATCGGGATGCGCGGCTCCTGAATGCCGCGGGGGACGTTGATCGCGTCTCGCACGTGGACCAGAGAGCCCTCGAAAGTGGCCCGGCCCGGGGCGAGCATTCGGGTGATCACCTCGAGATGCTCCCCGAAGGCGGCCATACGCTCGCCGATCGGTGGGAAGCCGTACCCGTAGGCAAGCCATTCGTCCCGCTTCCAGCCGGCGCCGATCCCGAGCTCGAACCGGCCGCCGCTGATCACGTCTATCGTCGAAGCCAGCTTCGCCGTCAAGGCCGGGTTGCGGAACCCGGTGCAGACGACCATATGACCCAGCCGGACACGTCTGGTCGCCATCGCCAGCGCGGATAGAACCGAGAACGACT
>CAZRUC010000367.1:0-2616 GCA_964603175.1 uncultured Anaerolineaceae bacterium | reverse complement strand
TCTGGATCGGTTGGCCGGGGGAGTCATGGCACCTCACCCCGGACCAGCGCAAGACCCTGAATGAACGCCTGGCCGCGCTCAAGGCGATCCCGATTGAGCTGAGCGCTGCCGAAGTCCAGCGCTACTACGACGGCTTTTCCAACGGAGTCTTGTGGCCGCTCCTCCACTACCAGCTCGACCGGCTGCCGCTGACGTCGGAAGGTTGGGAGACGTACGAGCGCGTCAACCGGCGGTTCGCCAACGCAATCGTCGACGAATATCAGCCGGGAGATCTCATCTGGGTCCACGACTATCAGCTCGCCCTGGTGCCCGGCCTGGTGAGGCAGCGCCTTCCCGACGCCGCGATCGGCTTCTTCCTGCACGTCCCGTTTCCCTCGGCCGAGGTCTTTCGGCTCCTGCAGTGGCGACGCCAGCTGCTGGAGGGCATGCTCGGAGCGTCGTTGATCGGATTCCACACGATCTCGTACGGGCTGCACTTCCAGACGTCCGCCGCGAACGTGCTGGGCTGCGAGACACGCCAGGGACGAGTCAGCTTTGCCGGACGGTCCATCCGCGTCGGAACGTTCCCGATGGGCATCGATGCCGCCGCATACGACGCGCTCGGCAGCAATCCGAAGGTGGTTGCCGAGGCCGAGCGGCTGAAGAAGGCGGCCGGGGGCGCCGCGCTGATCGTTTCGGTCGACCGCCTGGACTACACGAAGGGCATCCCTCGCCGCCTGCTGGCCTTCGAGCACCTGCTGGAGAAGTACCCAAAGCTCCGCGGCCGGGTTCGCCTGGTGCAGGTGGCCGCACCCTCCCGCGGCTCCGTCGGGCAATACCGCGAGATCCAGCGCTCCGTGAACGAGATGGTCGGCCGGATCAACGGTCGATTCGCATCGCCCGGACACGACCCGATCCACTACATCTCGCAGAACCTCGATAGCAAGGGGCTGGCGGCCTTCTACCGCGCGGCGTCGATTGCACTGGTGACGCCCCTCCGCGACGGCATGAATCTGGTGGCCAAGGAGTTCGTCGCCAGCCGTGTCGACGGCGACGGAGTCCTGATCCTGAGCGAGTTCGCCGGGGCCGCGGCGGAGCTCACCGACGCGCTGCTCGTCAATCCTTACGACCAGGACGGCGTCGCCACCGCCATCCACGACGCACTTCACATGCCCGAAAACGAACGACGCACTCGAATGGCCGGTCTGCGGGAGCAGGTCCGCAGCCATGACGTGCACCGCTGGGCTCGCGAGTACGTGGGTGCGCTGCGCCTCGAGGCACGCAGGCAGGCCCGGCACGGCGACGCGGACCGAGTGGCCGCGAATACTCCCGAGGAGGTGGCTCGGGCCGTTCTCGCCAACCTGGACCGGCCTCTGACGATCCTCGTCGACTACGACGGAACGCTCGTCGGACTGCGACCGTCACCCGACGAAGCCACCCCGGATTCCGAGATCCTGCGAATCCTGGCCTCCCTGGCATTGCTTCCCGGCGTCGACGTGCACGTCGTAAGCGGCCGGCGCCGCAACGACATCGAACTGTGGCTGGGCAGTTTGCCGATCGGACTTCACGCCGAGCACGGGCTTTGGTCGCGCGACGCGCGCTCGGAAAAGTGGATCAGGCGCGACGTCAATCCGGCCTGGTTCGAGACGGCCCGTCAGGTCATGAAGGCGCGTGCGGCCACGGTGCCCGACTCGCTGATGGAGGAGAAGGACGCGTCCATCAGCTGGCACTATCGCAAAGTCGCGGTCCGAAAAGGGCGGCGAGAGGCGGCATTGCTCACCAGCGCACTCGGCCTTGCCCTGGCCGATTCATCCGCGACGATCCTCCAGGGAAGCCGCGTCGTCGAAGTCAAGGACGCGAGCACCGACAAGGGCCTCGTCGTGAAGGAGCTCGCGGCGGCCTCCCCGGATACGAGGATGCTGATCGTGGGCGACGACGTGACTGACGAAGACATGTTCCGGGCCGCCCCGGACGGTGCGGTGACGGTCCACGTGGGCAGCGGCCCGACCGAAGCGCGGATGCGTCTCGTCGGCCCCGATCAGGTCCGCAAGCTGCTCACCGAGCTCGCAGGGCGGCTGGACCTGCGGATCCACGCCGACCACGCCGAAGCGTTCGAGGGCGCCGTGGATGCCGAGCCCGCGAAGGCGAAAACGACCTAGGTCGGGCCCGGCCCGCCGCCTCGGGTGCGCGCCAGGAAAAGCGCGGCCGGCGAACCCTCGGGAGCCCGCCCGTCCTCGTCGGTGATCGGGCTCGTCAGGCTGCCGATGCGCTCGACCTCGACCCGAACCAGGTCTCCGGGCTCCAGGAAGATCGGCGGTTCCCGGAATACACCTACGCCGCTGGGCGTGCCCGTGACGATCACGTCACCCGGGTCTAGCGTCACTTCGGCGCTGATGAGGGCGATCAGCTCGGCCACGCCGAACATCAGGTCCCTCGAGTTGCCGTCCTGCATCTGGAACGGTGCGCCGGGTTCGGGGCCCGTCGCGGGCCCGATCCCTGGGCGCGCGGCGCGGTCGACGGCCGTCGTCAGCCACGACCTGACGAACAGGCCGCGGCTGTCGCCCAGTTCGTCCGCGGTCACCAGGCACGGCCCGAGCGGCAGGAACGTGTCCGAACCCTTGGCCCGCAGCCACTGGC
>CAZRUC010000366.1:0-2674 GCA_964603175.1 uncultured Anaerolineaceae bacterium | reverse complement strand
CTTGCCGACCTGGAGCCGGCCGACGTCTACGCGATCCTCCACGTCACCTGCTGAGTCGCCTCGCCTGGAAACGGAGCATCAATGACCGCCATCATCAAGACGGAGAAGCTGACCAAGTCGTACGGCTCCCATCGCGGGATCGTCGACCTCGACCTCGACGTGGAGCAGGGCGAGGTCTTCGGCTTTCTCGGGCCCAACGGCGCGGGCAAGACCACCGCTATCCGCGTCCTGCTGGACCTGATCCGGCCGACGAGCGGCAAGGCGTTCGTCTTCGGCATCGAAACCACCGAGGATCCTGTTGCCATACATCGGCGCGTCGGCTACCTGCCCGGAGAATTCACCCTCTACGACCGGATGACGGGCGGCGACACTCTCGAATACTTCGCCAACCTGCGCGGGGGAGTCGATCGCGAATACCAGGCCAGGCTCGTCGAACGGTTCGACCTGGATCCGTCGCGCAAGTTCAAGGAGTACTCGAAGGGCAACAAGCAGAAGGTCGGCCTGGTCGTGGCACTCCAGCACAAGCCCGAACTGCTGGTCCTCGACGAACCCACCTCCGGCCTGGACCCGCTGGTGCAGCAGACGTTCTTCGCAGTCCTCCGGGAAGCGGTCGGCGAAGGTCGAACCGTGTTCCTCTCGAGCCACGTCCTTTCCGAGGCCGAGAAGTCCTGCGATCGCGTCGCGATCATCCGGGAGGGCCGTCTGGTCATGGTGGACCGGGTCGACGCCCTGCGCGACCTCGCCGCCCATCAGGTCGAGCTTCGTTTCATCGGGCCCGTGCCGGCCGCCGAGTTCGAGAAGATCCCCGGCGTGAGCAATGTCGTGGCCGAGGACCACGTCCTGCGGATGCACGTTGCAGGGCCGATCGCGCCGGTCGTCAAGGCCGCCGCACGTTTCGAGTTGGCCGACTTCGTTTCGCGTGAGCCCAGCCTCGAAGAAACGTTCTTGGCGCAATACAGCTCCGAGGCTGTCGAGGGGAGCCGATCATGACCGCCGGGGCAACTCCGGCGAAGGTCCCAATGTCCGCGCCGCATACCCGACCCTGGAGCCGCGTCTACGGCCTCGGCAGCATCTATGCCAAGACGATGCGCGACTCCCGTCTCGCGTTCATCGTGATGGCCGGCCTGCTGGGCGGAGTGATGTTCGTCGTCGGGGCCGGCATTCCCGCCCTGCTCTCGACGCAAGCTTCTCGAGACGACATGGTGCGGCTCGCCAACGATCTGGGCTCCGTGGCTTCGGGGATCGCCGGGCGGCCGATCAACGTCGGGACCCTGGGCGGCTACATTTCCTGGAAGTACGGGCCCGTATTCCTGATCATTGCCTCGCTGTGGTCGATCCTGGCGCTTTCGTCCACGCTGGCCGGCGAAGCTCAACGCGGCAGCCTGGAGTTTGTGGCGGTGTCGCCCTTCGGCAAACGCCGGATCGGGTTCGAGAAACTGGCCGCGCACCTGACCGTGATGGCGCTCGTGCTGGTGATCCTGGCAGTCGCCGCGTGGCTGACCGCGACACTGTTCGGCACGTTGCCCGGCGACGCGATCCCGCCGCAGGCGGCCATCGGCTTCGCCTTGTGGATCGGCCTCGTGGCGCTCGTGTTCGGGGGCCTCGCCCTCGTTCTCTCTCCGTTTATCGGACGCGGTGCAGCGGCCGGGATCGCCGGCGCGGCGCTGTTCGCCGGCTGGATCCTCAACGGCTACGCGGCTACAGTGCCCGCTTTCCGCATCCCCGCCGACTTCACTCCGTGGGCCTGGACGAACAACCACGTTCCGCTCGGTGGTGAGTACGATTGGGCATCCCTGGTCTTCACCGCGGTTGTCGCCTTCCTGCTCCTCGCGGCCGGGCTGGAGGCCTTCGTTCGGCGCGACCTGGGGGCGGCGATGTCACTGAACACCCCGAACCTGCCCCGGACAATGCGCGGATTGGACAACCCGATTGCCCGCTCCTTCAGCGAGCGCCTGCCCGTGGCTCTTGCATGGGGGACGGGTCTAGGCGTCTTCGGACTCGTGATAGCGGGGGCAAGCCGCTCGCTGGCCGACGAGTTCAACAAATCACCCGACCTGGCCAACACCATCTCCAAGATCTTTCCGAACTTCAATGTGGCGACCGCAGGTGGGCTGCTCCAGCTGTTGATCTCGCTGGCGTTCATCATCGTCGGGTTCGCCGCGGCCACTCTGGTTTCCGGTTGGGCCTCGGATGAAACGTCGGGCAGGTTGGAGATGCTGCTCTCGACTCCGCTGGCTCGGAGCCGGTGGGCCATATCGAGCGGCCTCGGCGTGTATGCCGTAATCGTGGTGATGACCGCGATCATGGCCGTCGCGATCGGGATCGGCGCGCTGAGCGCCGGGAGTGACCCGCTCACGCCGATGGCCGGCACGATCACGCTCGGACTCTATGCCTCGGGCCTGGCCGGAGTGGGCTTTGCCGTCGGCGGCTTCCGGACTTCCATCGCCGCCGAGACCGTGGCTTTGATCGTGGTCGCGATGTACCTGATCGATCTCATCGTGCCGGCCTTGGGGCTGCCAGATTGGGTCCATCAGCTCGCGCTGACCGCCCATCTTGGTCAGCCGATGGTCGGTATCTGGGATCCGGCGGGTATCGTCGCCTGCCTCGGTCTGGCCGCCGCCGGCCTGGCTCTGAGTGGTTGGGGCATGCGGCGTCGAGACGTCACCCGCTGACA
>CAZRUC010000365.1:0-2693 GCA_964603175.1 uncultured Anaerolineaceae bacterium | reverse complement strand
GTCTCGCGTAGTCGGGCTAGCAACTCTTCGGTGGAGAAGGGTTTGCGCAGGTACGCCCAGTCATTGCCTTCCCCCGAGCCGCCGGGCCTGTCCCGATCCGAGTAGCCGGAGGCGTAGATCGTGGGCAGGCGGGGGTGCGTTTCTCGCAGTCTTTCGGCCAGTTCCATGCCGCCCATTCCCGGCATGACGACGTCGGTGAGCAGCAGATCCAGCGCCGCCATCTCCCGCGCCAAGAGCAGCGCCTCGTCGCCATTGTGCGCGGTCTTGACCTGATAGCCCGCGGCGGTGAGCACCCGCTCGACAAAGCTACGGACGGCATCCTCGTCCTCGACCACGAGGATGACCTCGTTGCCACCTGCCGAGACCTCAGCGCCGGGCCGCGCTTCATCCGGCTCCATCGTTTCACTGGATCGCGGCAGCAGGACCGTGAATCGGCTGCCCACGTCCGGTTCGCTCTCGACGACGACCAGCCCTCCACTCTGCTGAACGATGCCGATCACGGTCGACAGACCCAGGCCGGTTCCCTTGCCCTGCTCTTTGGTGGAGAAGAACGGCTCGAAGGCGTGCTCCATCACTGACGGCGACATGCCGACGCCCGTGTCCGAAACGGTCAGCGAGATGTGCGGACCCTCAGACGACCCGACGTGCTTTCGCACGAAGGCGCGATCGAGATCGACGTTGGCCGTGGAGATCGTCAGAGTACCCCCGGGCGGCATCGCGTCGCGGGCATTGACTGCGAGATTGACGACCACCTGCTCGAGCTGGGCACTGTCGGCACGAGCCAGGCCCAGCTCCGGATCGAGCTGGACGACCAGGTTGACGTCCTCGCCAAGCAGGCGGACCAGCATGGGAGTCAGCCCGTTCAGTACTTCGTTGGTGTCGATCAGCCGAACTTGCATCACCTGGCGGCGGCTGAAAGCCAGGAGCGATCTCGTCAGGCTGGCGGCCCTGTTTGCGGCCCGAATGATCTCGTCGACATCGGCGGCTACATCGGCGGTGACCGGATCGGGCCTCGACAACTCGGCCGACGCCAGCTCTCCGAATCCGCCGATGGCAGTGAGGATGTTGTTGAAGTCGTGGGCGATGCCTCCGGCTAGCTGGCCCACTGCCTCCATTCGCTGCGCCTGGGCGAGTTCGAGCTCCAGGGCCCGCTCGCGGGATACGTCGCGGCCGACCACGACTGAACCGACGATCGCTCCGGCGGTATCCCGCAGCGGCGCGATGGCGGCGTCCAGCTCGACGATCGAGCCGTCCAGACGGTGCTGACTAAGCCGCCCTTCCCATGGCTCTCCTTGCCCAATGGCTGTCGATATCTCGGCCAGCCGCAGGGGATCGATGACCTCGCTCAGGAAAGACGGTCGCGCGCCCGTGACATCCTCGGCTTTGTAGCCCGTGATCCTCGTGAAGGCCGGGTTGACGTACGTGACCGCCCCAGCTCGGTCGGTCGTAAGGATCGCCTCAGCCGCCTGGTCCACGGCCGCGGCGAGGCGCTCACGGTCCGCCGAAGCGAGAATGGAGTTCTGCCGGCCGGTCACGCCCAGCCTGGCGACGAGGAGTGCGATCAGGAGACCTGTCGCCGGTATGTGCTGGCGTAGGGCGTTGAAGTCGTTCCAGTCATAGATCGCCGGGGCCAGGAAGGCGATCGCGACCGCCGCGTAGGGGAACCACGGGAACGAGCGGGCGTATTCCGTCAGACCCCTCGCGGGCCGCTTGTCCGCCCTGTTGCGCCACTGGAGCTGGACGGCCACGGCCAGACCGAACCAGGCCAGCGAGTCGAATACACCGGGGAGCCCGCCGGGCAAGTAGCCGCCTTTGAGCGTCTCGACCCCGGTGATCATGTCGCCGACGAAGGCCGACATGAAGGCCACGGCGGCGACCGTCAGAGCCGAACGGCTGCTGTCGCGCAAGCCCCGCAGGACGATGGCGCCGATCATGTAAACGAGCGTCACGTCGGCGACGGGGAAGACGGCCTCGTTGAAGGCTGCGCCGAGGTCGCGCGCTGCGCTCTCCGAAGCGGGGAAGATGAAGAAATGCCAGATCAGAATTGCTGCGCTCCAGGTGACGATGGCCACGTCGAGGCTGAACAGCAATATGTCGTAGATGGTTCGATCCGATTTCAGCAGCAGCGCCAGGGCGACCGCGACCATCAGGTAGCCAGCGATCTCCAGTCCCAGACCGATGAGCCAAAGGACGTCGAGCGACGGCACGGTTCCCGCCGCGAAATGGATCAGCACTCCGATGCCGTAGGTCAGCAGCGCCAGGACGAGGACCGACCAGGCCGTTCGAGCGCGGGAGTCTCGGTAGGTCGCGAGTCCCAGGCGGACGGCGCCGACAGCAGCGATCGCGCCTGCAGGTACGGTCGGGAGGATGGTCAGGCGGCTGAAAGCGGCATCTCCGGACCTGGTGACCCACCACAGCGACAGCCCGGCGATGACGATGCCGAGCAGGGCGAGCGCCCAGGCCATGGGATCGTGGATGGACGCCGGCGAGGAGTGAGCCGGAGCATTGGGGCCCACGCCCGTATCGCCCTCAGTTCGTCCCGAGACCATTGACTCTCCGAAGCTGGGAGCTTCTCTCCCGCCCATCGGTGTGACCGCGAGCGAGGGGCGCCACCGCCGATGGTTCGGTTGCGCTCGTCTCGGCAGACAACTCATCCCTCACGCTAGCCCACGTGCCGGGTGCAGCGCGGACAC
>CAZRUC010000364.1:0-2697 GCA_964603175.1 uncultured Anaerolineaceae bacterium | reverse complement strand
TGCCGATGGCCAGCGGCATGGCGTTGGACAATGTGCCGCAGGGCAACCTGCTGCCCCAGGTCACCGGCGGGCTGGTGCTAGTCGCATACGCCGTGTTGTTCGCGGTTCTCGCCAACCTTGTAACGATGAGGAGCGATGTCGCCTAGGCGCGCAAAGGCAGTCGGTGGTCGGGTCGGAGACGATCCGGCCACTGTGCTGCGCGAGCATCTGATCGATGTCACCGACGGCCTGCTGTCTCGATCGCCCATCGCGGCCATCACCACCCGCGACATAGCTCGGGCTGCCGAAGTCTCGGACGGCGTCCTCTACAACTACTTCGACGACAAGACGGCGCTGATCCTCGCGGCCCTGGTGCGTCGCTACCAGCGCCTGGCGCGCCGTTTCTACGACGCCCTGCCGGCGGCCGGCTCAGCCACGGTCGAAGACAACCTCGTCGCGTTCGCCAACGGCTCTTTCGATCTCCTCGTCGAAGCGCTGCCGACAGTCGCGGGGCTGCTGTCCGAACCTTTGCTCCTGCACCGCCTCCTCGACGAGATCCATCAGGGCGAGCTTGGGCCGCAGTACATGCAGGCCCGGCTCGGCGACTACCTGCGAGAGGAACAGCGGCTGGGGCGGCTGCCGGCGGTCGACGTGACCCCGGCCGCAACCATGCTCATGGGCTCCGTCGCGGTCCTGGCCCTCAGCGTCCAGTTCGCACCGCTGATGCCCGATCGGCCCGATCCCGCGGCCGGTTTGCGGCCGATCGTGACCACGATCCTGCGCGGGCTGGGGTAGCCGGCGCCGCCGCTCGCCGACGTCAGATTCCGGGCCTCCCGATATGCGATAGTCGTTCTCCGAGTCGGAGGCGGAATCGGTGACTGATGGGATCGGGTCGGCGGATCGGGTGCGCAAAGCTGCCCTCTTGCTGTTCGAGCCCGATGAGACGACGGCGATCGAGCTGCGGACGACGGCGGACCTCTACGTCGAGCGCGGTCGGGCCCTCGACGTGGCACTCGACTACTCGGATGCGAGCATCGAAGCCGCCGAGGAGATGGGCGTCCGAACCTATGCCTTGCAGTGTCGCGATCTGGCGCACGACGACCTGAGGGAACTGCAGGGCACCCTGGTATTGGAGCTCGGTGCCTACGTCGGCGAAACGTTCATACGAAACCACGGTGGCCACTGGGGCTGGGCGACCATGCCGGGTGGCCGGGCCTTTGGATTGCGCACCGACTCCGGCCTCGTCGCCTTCCCGCTCACCAAAGCCAAGAAGCGCCTGCTCGGCAACTTCGGCAGCCTGGTCGCGTTCTACCGGCTCCTGATGGGGTGGCCGGAGCCTCAGCCCTGACTACTAGGCAACCCAGAAGCCGAACGTGAAGAGCATCACCAGCATGCCCATCAGCAGCGTGCTGGCCATGACCCAGGCTCGATCGAAGACCGCGCTGCGGCCGAACGAGGCCAGCATCAGGAAGATCGCCGGGACCGCCAGGACGTAGCGATCCATGCCCTGGGCACCCGAGCTGCCCGCGCTGAGGACGATGACGGCGAGGCCGAAGAGAGCGACCCCCGGCATTCGGCGCAGCAGCCAGACGCAGGCCACCACCCCGAGCGCGACCGCCAGGAACTCGAGGCTGAGATAAACCGTGGATGACGAGGGGAGCGCGCCCCCGCCGAACAGCCCGTAGCCGCCGGTGGCGGTCTTGTCCATGCCGGAGATCAGGCTGTCCCAGGCCTTGCCCCAGAGGTCGAGTGACCTCGGGATGTCGAACGAGCGGGAGAAGAACTCCCTTTCGACCGTCTGCCAGTTCTGGCCGAGCGGCGAGAAGAACCAGGCCGCGAAGCTCGCGAGCGGCGCAAGCGCGGCCGCGATCGGCACGCCGATCCGCCAGCCCTTCGGCCTCGACTGACCGTCCCGGAGGATCTGGAAAGCAGCCCACGCCAGCGGGATGAACAGGAACACGCCGGCCTGCCGGGTGACGGCCGCGAGCATGGCGAAGACCGCGGCGGCAACGACCTTCTTTTCGACGGCCAGCGCGCAGGCCATGAAGGCGAGCCCGATGAATAGCCCCTCGGTGTAGACCTGGGCCAGATAGAAGCCGGTGGGGAAAACCAGCAAGTAGAGCGCGGCCCGGAGGCCATGCGACCCGCCCCACGCGCTCGCCGCCGCGGCGGGCTCGGCGCCGCCGCCGCCGTCCGTCGCAGCCGCCGCCAGCTTACGTCGCCGCTCGAGGAACGCCATCAGCCGTGCCAGAGCCAGCATCGCGAGCAACCCGCCGAGCGCGGAAACGATGATGCCCGAGAGAGTCGCGAGCCCGTTCTGCGTCAGGCTCTAGGGCCCCGGCACGATGCCTACCGCCGCCATGACGCCCTTCATCGCCATCGGGTATGCGGGCATGAAGGCGTAGTTGAGCGGGGTCCAGCCGTCCATTCCGACAGTGCAAGTCGGGACGCCCAGGCTGGTGACGTGCCCGCCGTTCGCAACGTAAGCCTGCGCCTGCGGATCGTCGTAACCGGCCACGGCAATCGAGATGTAGTACTCGGAGTCGAAGGCCACGTGCTCGTTCATGTTCGGGTCCGCGAGGCGCGGGCGGCAGCCGATTCCGTCGGCCAGGGGGACAGCCTGGCCGGTCTCGTTCGGAGTCCAGGCGAGGACGTCGTCGGGCCGCTGCGGCGCGAGGCGCGCCTGAACCACGATCTGGAAGGTGCAGATGATCGCCA
>CAZRUC010000363.1:0-2727 GCA_964603175.1 uncultured Anaerolineaceae bacterium | reverse complement strand
GTCTGCGGCGAGAAATCGAAGACGACATCCGGCGGAGGCAGCTCGATCGCGCTCTGAACGAAACAGGATGGGAAGTCGCACGCCTGGCCGGCGGTGCCGCCCTTTGGAAACGGCGGAGTCACGATCACGGCGAGGATGTCGAGGGCGATGACGGCCGGAATCAGGATCCGGAAAGGGATGCCGCGGGCGCGCTTCTTTGCCGTCCCCGCAACCGGCGCCGGCACGGCCACTTCTTCGGTCGTCACGGGCTCGTCGCCCGGATCGATCGTCACGCTCGCTCCATCAACCCGCGACCACAGATAGGGGTCGCTTCACTTCTTATCTTCTTCGTCCAGCCTGGCCAGGTACCGCGAGATCAGCCGCCAGCACGCAATCGCACCGCTCGTGATTCCGACCGCGAACCCGACGAGGACGAAGATCGGGATCGTCCCCAGGCGCTGGTCCAACCAGTACCCCGCGAGAGTTCCCGCCAGAACCGTAACGAGTAGGACAAAGCCGATCTCGGAGAACAGGGCGACGAAGGCTGATGCCTTTCCGAGGTCGTTCATGGTCCTCCCTGGCGGGCCGGCTGAGTTTACCAGCAGCCTTCTGCAATCGGGAAACCCCCCATGTGGGCATCCTCCCGCCCCCGTTCGACCCCCCACGCGCTCGCGAGCGGTCCTTCGCCGCAACAGCCTCCGCACCGGGCTCGGCGACGGAGTCGGTCTCCTGCGCGGACCCCGTGTCGCCCAAACGCTCCATCAACAGCAGGGCAAGCCCGAAAACCATGACCAGGCCCATGAAGGCGTATATCTGGCCCGTGCCCGATAGACCCAACGAGAGCCCCGCCAGCAACACGCACACGCCGTAGATGACCAGCACTGAGGCACGGTGCGACAAGCCTAGATCCAGCAGGCGATGGTGGATGTGGCCTCGGTCGGGCGCGAAAGGCGATCGGCGGGCCGCGACCCGGCGGACGATGATCCAGAAGGCGTCGATGATCGGCACGCCGAGAACAAGGAGTGCTACGGCGACTTTGGCAGCGCCCAGAATCGACAGCACCGCCAGGCAATAGCCCACGAGCATGATTCCGCTCGTGCCCGCGAAAATCGAAGCCGGGTGAAAGTTCCACCGCAGGAACCCCGCCAGCGCTCCCGCAAGGACGAAACAGAACAGGGCGACGTAGGGCTCGGCCGGTTCGCCGCCGAGGCTGATGACACCCAGAGTGAGAGCCGCAATCAGAGCGATGCCGGACGAGAGCCCATCGAGGCCATCGATGAAGTTGATGCTGTTGACCATGCCGACGACCCAGACCAGCGTTGCAACGATGGCTATCGGGCCGGCGATGGCGATGCCTTTCGAGGCGAAGGGCACGTTGACAACGGTTACGAGAACGCCCAGGACCACTGCGACGCCCGCCAGCGCGAACTGACCGACGAACTGCCACCGCGCCCGAAGCTGATACCTGTCGTCGAGGAAGCCGATAGCCACGGCCAGCGCCGCGCCGCCGAGAAGGGCCGTAACCTGCTGCGCCCCCACGGCCGCAGGCTCGTCCACGAAGTGCAGGCCGGTGACTGCGTTCAACGCCAGCATGATCAGCGAGACCGAGACGAAACCCAACCCGATGGCGAGGCCGCCGCCCCTGGCGACGACCCGAATGTTGACGCGACGGGCCTCGGGGCGATCGACGACGCCAAATCTGAGTGCATAGCGGCGCACGAAAGGCGTGGCCACAAGGGTCAGGACGGCAGCCAGCGCAAACCCCAAGACCAATCCCGGGAGCGCCTGAACGGCGTCGTCAGACAGATTCATAGGCCGCTTTCAGGCGCAAGCCCGCCGGCCGATCGCGTCGTGACAGACCGCCCGTTCCTAGTCCTCCCGGAGCCCGGGGACCGGGAAGCGCGAGCACAGCTCATGCACCTGAGCGGCCAACTTTGCCTGCTCGGACGGATCGTCCCGGGTCACGATGGCAGACACGATCGTCTCGCCGATGAGGCGCATCTCGGGTTCGCGGAAACCGCGGCTGGTCGTCGCCGGAGTTCCCACCCGGATGCCCGAGGCGATGTTGGGCGGGTTCTTGTCGAACGGGATTGCGTTCTTGTTGACGGTGATGCCGATCGCGTCGAGCAGGTGCTCGGCCTCGCGGCCCGTTACTCCCAGCGGCGTGACGTCCACGAGCATCAGGTGATTGTCGGTGCCGCCCGAAACGACGCGTGCGCCCTGCTCAGTGAGGGTCTTGGCCAGCAGCTGCGCGTTCGCGATCGTCTGGCGCTGGTCAGCCCGATACTCCTCGGTCGCGGCGAGCTTGAGGGCCACGGCCTTGGCGGCGATGACATGCATCAGCGGGCCGCCCTGTGTGCCGGGGAAGACGCTCTTGTCCACAGCCTTGCCCAGGCTCTCGCGGCAGAAGATCAGGCCGCCGCGCGGGCCCCGGAGAGTCTTGTGGGTCGTAGTCGTGACGATGTCGGCGTGGGGGAAGGGGCTGGGGTGCAGGCCGGCCGCAACGAGCCCGGCGATATGGGCCATGTCCACGAACAGCAGCGCGTCGACGCCTCGGGCGATGCGGCCGAGACGCTCGAAGTCGATGGTGCGGGGATAGGCGCTGGCTCCGGCCACGATCATCCTCGGCCGGACCTCGGCCGCCTGCTTCTCGAGGGCGTCGTAGTCGATCTGCTCAGTCTCGGGGTCGACGCCGTAGGCGTGGACCTCGTACCACTTGCCGCTGAAGTTGACCGGCGAGCCGTGGGT
>CAZRUC010000362.1:0-2732 GCA_964603175.1 uncultured Anaerolineaceae bacterium | reverse complement strand
CGGCGGTCACCTTGACCTGACTGCGAACCAGAAGCGCGTCGTAGTCGCCGATGATGGAAGCCAGTTCCTCGGGTGTCAGCCCGAGCTTCTCGTCAACTTCGTGGTGGGCACGCAGGATTTCGAGGCCCTGCTTGGCCAATTGCTCGGCAACGAGGATCTTCATCGAGCCGTTCCTTCCGCGACTGCTGCGCCCATGGACTCGAGGGCGGCAACCTGAGCTGCCGCGACGGCCGCGCCGGGGGTGACCGGACGGCCCATCTCGAGGAGAGCGAGCTCGAGCACCGCTATGGCGTTGAGGATGTTCGGCACCGTGACGTGTCCCAGGTGCCCGATCCTGAAGATCTTGCCCTTGAGCGCGCCCTGCCCACCGGCAACCGCCAGGCCGTACTTCCGAAGCTTGCCGTTGAAGGTCTTCCAGTCGAGATCTTCCGGGATCCAGGCGCCCGTCACGGTGTCCGACGCGAAGGCCGGATCGGCCAGGAGCTTGAAGCCGAGGGTCGTCAGACCGGCCCTAACCGCCGCGCCGACCGCGGCGTGTCGCTTCCAGATGTCCTCGAGGCCTTCCTGCTCCATGAGCTTGAGGGCCGCGTCCAGCTGGAACATCACCGCTACGGCCGGCGTCCAGGGGGTCTGGCCGGCTTCGGCGCTCGTCTTGTGAGCCGCCAGATCGAAGTAGAACTTTGGCATCTTCGCGGTGGCTGCGGCTTCCCAGGCGCGCGGCGAGACGGACACGAACGAGAGCCCGGGCGCGACCATCCAGGCCTTCTGCGAGCCGCTCACCACGACGTCCAGACCCCACGCATCTGTCTCGAACGGGACGGCGCCGAGGCCGCTTATGGCGTCGACCAGGATCAGCGCGTCCGGGGCCACCTGCGTTGCGACCGCGGCCAGCGCCGCGATAGGGTTGGTGACCGCCGTCGATGTCTCGTTCTGGGTCATCAGGACGGCCTTCCAGGGACCGCCTGCCAGTAGGGCTTCACGAACCCTGGCCACGTCGGCGGCCTTGCCCCAGTCGAACGCAACCTTGGTTACATCTGCCCCGTATGCGGTGGCGATCTTCGCAAAGCGATCTCCGAAAGCCCCGATCGTGATCGCCAAGACCTTGTCGCCGGGGGAGAGGAAGCTGACGATCGCCGACTCCAAGCCACCCGTTCCCGCCGCAGTGACGATGAGAATGTCGTTCTCGGTCCGGTAGAAGGTCTTGAGGCGGGCGACGATGCTGTTCTGCAGCACCGCGAACTCGGGACCGCGGTGGTTGACCATCTGTCGAGCGCCGGCTTCTCGGACAACGTCCGGAAGCGACGTGGGGCCCGGAATGCGGAGATTGGCCTCAAAGCGATTCACGGCGTCATCCTCGATTGCGGCTGGGGGTACGCCGCGATGGTATGCAACCGGTGCTGCAGTGCGCCACTGTGGTATATATGTCGACATATGCTGAAGCGTACGACCATCCTCGTAGATCCGGATCTGCTGGAACGACTCGATCGTTTCGCTGCCCGTGCCGGACAAACCAAGACGTCCGTGATCACCGCGGCTCTCGAGAGTTACCTCGAATCGCATGACACGGTGCCGGATCTGCCTTTCCTCGCAGTCGGTCGCAGCGACCACGGCCGCCTGTCGCTCGACGGTCGATCGATCGCGAGCCGTGAAGCCGGCCGGCGTCCACGTCACAACGAAGGCTGATCGATGGCCATCCTTCTCGATTCGAGCGCCATCCTCGCGGCGGCGGATCAGTCGGACCTGAACCACCGCGCCGCGCTGGCCTGGTTTGGCCGCGTTGACGAGCCGATGCTGATCGGGGCGCTGACCCTTTGCGAGGTCGATCTGCTGCTGCAACGGGAACTCAACCTGAAGGCGACCCTCGCCATTCTCGAGGCCATTGCCAGTGGAGCGATTCGCGTGGTAGCGCCGACACAGGCGGACTTCGCGCGGGCCGCGGAACTGTTACGTGAAGCCACCGAATACCGACCACGGCTCACCGACGCGGTGCTGGTGGCAACCGCCGAACGGCTCGGGGTGACTCGCGTCGCCGCGTTCGACCGCCGCCCGATCGCCATCTTCCGGCCGCGTCATGCGCGGACGCTGGACCTCGAGCCGTAGGTTAGGTCTGGCGCCTGGAACCGCTAAGCAGGCCGCAGCTCTCGGATCTCGATCTCGGTGCCCGAGTCGTTGTGCACGATACGAAGGGCAACTCGAGCTGCGTCCGTCCGGCCCGAGTCGAAACTTCCCGACTCATCGGTGTGCGACGCCAGCGTCTGCGTCTGGCGGGTGAGCATCGCCAGGATCACTTCGAACGGTTGGGAAGTGCGGCGTTGGACCATCTCGGCGATTCTCGAGGGGTCGTCGGCGACCTTGCGAAGCTTGGCGGCGTCGAGGCGAGGCCAGAGCAGCATGGCGCGCTCGAGGTAGCAGGACATGACCGGCCGCTCCCGGCGGCCGACAGCCCTCGGGGCTGTTCTCCTGGCACCTTGCGCCGATCCGCGGGATAGGACCAACGCGCCTCGTATCGGCGCGACAGCGTGCGCTCGTGACATAGGGCGCTCCCAAAACGGGACTGGAGACGCAGGTGAGTTGTCGGCCGGTTCCAGTGAATCTTGATCGAAGCAGCTGGGTTCGATTCCAGATCCAACGCATTCCCGGGAGCGTCCGCGGCGGCCCTTGGCGCAGGACCGATATCGACTATCGGCGGATCGTGGTTCCGGGCTATGGAGCGACCCCGACCGGGCTTCCTG
>CAZRUC010000361.1:0-2732 GCA_964603175.1 uncultured Anaerolineaceae bacterium | reverse complement strand
ATCGGGCTGGCGGCGCGGGCCGAGGTCACGCTCTTCGACGAGCCCTACGCCGGGCTGGACGCGGCGGCGCGCCAGAGCTTCAACGACCGGTTGCTCGCCGACTACACCGAGCATCCCCGGACGGTGGTTCTTTCGACGCATCTGATCGACGAGGTGGCCGACCTGCTGGAGCGGGTCGTGCTGATCGACCACGGCCGGATCGTGCTCGACGCCGCCGCCGACGAGATCCGAGGCAGCGCGATGAGGGTGAGCGGGTCCACCGCGGCCGTCGAGCGGTTCGTCGCCGGCCGCCCGACCTGGGATCGGCGCACCATCGTTTCGCAGACGTCCGTGGTCGTCGCCGCGACGTTCGACGACCACGACCGAGCCGGCGCCCAGGCGCTGCGCCTCAGCCTGGAGCCTCTTTCGCTGCAGCAGCTGATCGTCCACGCCACGGGCGGGGCCGCGGCTGAGTCGTCGGAAGGGACCCCCGCATGAGCACCTGGATCAAAGTCGCGCGCTACCAGATGGTTCAGCGCTTCAACTACGTCACGCTCCCCTGGGCCGCATTGGCGCTCCTGTTCGCGGCTCAATGGGCGGTGGTCACCATGCTCGGCATGCACGACTCCCGGCTTACGGGCCTGGTGTCGATTTACGCCGTCTTCTTCATCGTGGGTGTGGGCACCGTCGCTCGGTCGCTGCCGTTCGCGCTCGCGCTGGGCTTGAGTCGGCGCTCCTACTACCTCGGGACAGTCGTGCTCGCGCTCGCCTTGACTGCCGGCGACGGGTTGCTGCTGGCCGGGCTGCAGGAAATCGAACGGGCGACCGGCGGCTGGGGCCTCGACATGTTCTTCTTCCGGGTGCAGTACATCCTGGACGGGCCGTGGTACCTCACCTGGCTAACCTCGTCAGTGGCTCTGACGCTCGCGTTCGTGTACGGCATGTGGTGGGGACTCGTGTACATGCGCTGGCAGCGGATGGGAGTACGGGTTTTCGTTTTGGCCCAGATCGCCGCGCTGCTGGCGGTTGGGCTCACCGCGGACCGCTTCGGCGCCTGGCCGAACGTCGGCCGGTTCTTCACCGACATCACCGCCGGGGGCCTGACCGGCGTTCTCGCCGCCATCGTGAGCGCTCTGCTCGTCGGCGGATACGCCACGATTCGTCGCGTGGCGGTCTGAACGGGCACATGGCAATGAAGACCTCCGCCGACAAGCGCTATAGCTACCGGTTCCCAACGTTCGCCGTTCCTTGGCCGGTGCTGCTGGTTTCCGGACTCATGTTCGCCGCGCTGATGGCGTTGTCCGGCTCTTACGGCTTCCACGGCGACGAGATGTACTACGTCGTCGCCGGCCAGCACCCCGCCTTCGGATACGTCGACCAGCCACCCCTGACCCCGCTCCTCTCCGCCGCGTCAGTGGCCCTCTTTGGGGTCTCGCCGACGGCCGTGCGATTACTGCCCGCCCTCGAGATGGTGCTCGTGGTGATCCTCGTCGCGCTCATCGCGCGTGACCTGGGCGGTTCGCGGCGTGCCCAGGCCCTGGCGGCGATCACGGCCGCGCTCTCGGGTTATCTGGGCGCAGGTCATCTCGACACTACGACGGAACCCGACCTGCTTGCCTGGGCGATCATCCTTTGGCTGCTCTTGAAGGTGCTCGCGGACGGTGACCGACGCCTCTGGTTGGCAGTCGGCCTCGTGGCCGGGATCGCCCTCGAGAACAAGGACACGATCCTGTTCCTGGGAGCGGGTCTGGCAGTCGGACTCGTGCTCGCTCGACGCTGGGACATCGTGCGCTCGCCATGGCCATGGGCGGCCATCGGGATCGCGATCCTGCTGTGGCTGCCGAACCTCGTCTGGCAGGCGACGAATGGCTGGCCGCAGCTCACCATGGCACAGGCAATCTCGCAATACGCCGCCGACAATCGCGGCCAGATCGTGCCCCTGCTCTGGCTCTTCACCGGTCCGTTGCTATTTCCGGTGACCGCCGCGGGTCTGGTCTGGGTCCTGAGGTCGAAGGCAGCGGCGCCTTGGCGTGCGATCGGGATCGCCGCGTTGGTCGGGATCGCCCTCGTCGTGATCAGCGGCGGAAAGGCGTACTACGCGATCGGCAGCGTGCCTGTGTTCATGGCGGCCGGGTCGATCCTCCTCGACGGCTGGCTGATGCGCGGCCACATCCGTCTCAGGGCCGCGAGCTTCGCGACGGCCGCCGTCCTATCGGGTGCCCTTATCGCCTACCTGACCCTGCCGATCCTGCCGCTCGCCACGTACGCCACGACGGGACTTCCCGCCGCGGTTCCCGACACGGCAAACGAGGTCGGCTGGCCGCAGTTCGTTTCCACGGTGGAGGGCGTCGTGGCCACACTGCCGGCGGACGAGCGAGCCCACGCGGTGATCCTGACCAACGACTACAGCGAGGCGAGCCCGCTCTTGCTGCTCGGCACCGGACTCCCTCCGGTCTACTCGGGCCACAACGCCTACTGGGCTTGGGGACCGCCGCCCGCCGACCGCACGGTCGTGGTGCACGTGGGCGACTGGAGACCTGCCGACTGGAGCCAGTTCTTCGTCGGCTGCCACGTTGTCGCAACGATCGACAACGGGCTGGGCATCGACAACGGCGAGCAGGGAGAGGCCGTCTCGTTGTGCACCGGCCTGCGGGCTCCCTGGACCACGCTCTGGCTGGAGCTTCGGACGATCAGCTAGCTACCTGATCGAGACTTCAGCGGGTCGCGGCTATCGAGCGGAGCGCCACCGCCTT
>CAZRUC010000360.1:0-2742 GCA_964603175.1 uncultured Anaerolineaceae bacterium | reverse complement strand
GTGATCGAGCGTCCGGCGCGCGAGACCGCCCTCCGCGAGGCCGGCTACAACACGTTCCTCCTGCGCTCGGACGACGTCTACATCGACCTCCTGACGGATTCCGGAACGTCCGCCATGAGCGACCGGCAGTGGGCCGGGATGATGCTCGGCGACGAGTCGTACGCGGGGAGCCGCAACTTCTACCACCTCGAAGCCGCGGTTCAGGGCTACTACGGATACGCCCACGTCGTGCCGACCCACCAGGGCCGAGGCGCGGAGCACCTGATCAGCCAGGCCCTGATCAAGCCCGGCGATCACGTGCCCGGCAACATGTACTTCACGACGACGCGCCTGCACCAGGAGCTCGCCGGCGCCACGTTCCACGACGTGATCATCGATGAGGCCCACGACCCGACGTCGCTCCATCCGTTCAAGGGAAACGTGGACCTTGCGAAGCTGCGGGCGCTGGTCGACGAGGTGGGGGCCGAGAAGATCCCGTATGTGTCGCTCGCCGGCACCGTCAACATGGCCGGCGGCCAGCCGGTCTCGATGGCCAACGTGCGCGCGGTTCACGAGTACTGCGCAGGGCTCGGCATCAAGCTCCTGCTGGATGCGACACGGATGGTCGAGAACGCGCTTTTCATCCAGGAGCGCGAGGAAGGCTACGCGGACCGTTCGATCGCCGCGATCCTGCTCGAGTTCTGCTCCCACACGGACGGCGCCTGGATGAGCGCCAAGAAGGACAACCTGGTCAACATCGGCGGCTGGCTGGCAGTCAACGACGAAGCCCTGTTCGAGGAGCTGCGCAACCTCGTGGTTGTCTACGAAGGGCTCCACACCTACGGCGGGATGGCCGGCCGCGACATGGAGGCCCTGGCGATCGGGATCACAGAAGCCGTCCAGGACGAGCACGTCCGTTCGCGGGTCGGCCAGGTTCGCTACCTCGGCGAGCTCCTGACGGAATGGGACATCCCCATCGTCCGGCCGATCGGCGGCCACGCCATCTTCCTGGACGCGAAGCGCTTCTACCCGCACCTGGCCCAGGACCTCCTCCCGGCGCAGACGCTCGCCTGCGAGCTATACCTGGACTCCGGCATCCGCTCGATGGAGCGTGGGATCGTATCGGCCGGCCGCGACCCCGAGACCGGCGAGAACAAGCACCCAAAGCTCGAGCTGACGCGGCTCACGATCCCCCGGCGCGTCTACACGCAGGCGCACATGGACGTCGTGGCCGAGTCGGTAAAGGCCTGCTTCGACGCCCGGGACTCAGCCACGGGCCTGCGGATGGTCTACGAGCCGAAGTACCTGCGCTTCTTCCAGGCCCGCTTCGAGCCGATCTGACGTCAGTCCGACCAGATGCTGCTCCTCGTCGATCTCGACGGAGTCGTCTACCGCGGCTCGAAGCCCGTCCCAGGGGTGGCCGCCGTCCTCGCGGCTCGCGCTGCCGCGGGCGATGACGTCGTGTACGTCACGAATAGTTCGATGTGGCACCACTCGGACTTCGTCGCCCGACTGGCCGGCATGGGAGCGCCCGTGTCGCCGGATCGCGTCGTCAACGCTGCCCGGGCGGCCGCGCTCTTTCTCGCTGAGCAGTCGCCCAAGCCCGCCCTGACGCTGGTCGTCGGAATTGCGGGACTGATCCGGGAATTGCAAGAGGTTGGGCTCGAGACGGTGGCGGCCGCCGAAGCTGCGGGACTGTGGAGGGCCTCGGGGCGGGATGCCGCCGCGGCGACGGCGGGCGTGGAGGCCGTCGTCGTTGGTCTAGACATGGACTTTGACTACGCGCGACTTGCCGTCGCGGCCGGAGCCATCAGAGCGGGCGCACGCTTCGTTGCCGTCAACCGCGACCCGATCCACCCGATCGAACACGGTCTGGCGCCAGGGGCCGGAGCCCTGGTCGCCGCCATCGCGACCGCGAGCGGCGTCGAGCCGGTGTCTGTCGGGAAACCGGGACCGCTCCTGCTGAGGGTTGCCGCAGACGCAGTCGGCCGCAAGGTCACCGACGCCGTGATGATCGGCGACAGCCTGACTGCCGACATTCCCGCCGCTATAGCCGCCGGCTGTCGATCTGTGCTGATGCTGACCGGCATCAGTACCGCTGCCCACGCCGCGAATCTACAGGCCTCGAATCGCCCGACCGAAATCGCGGCTAACGCGGAAGAGCTGGCGATCGTCCTCGACCGCTTGCGGTCTTCAGAGGCCACTCCCTAGCGCTACCTCTGTGCACATTCCGTGCGGGTACAATCGCGCCACCCACGGACCAGCGCGTCAGGAGTGTTCGAAGCTTGCACGTCGTCCACATTCCCAAGAACCGCCTGATGCTCATCGCCGGGCTGGTTTGGTGCGCTGCGGGCGCGATGGTTTGCATCATCGGGCTGCCCATGGAGTTCGGGCTGGCGCCCTCGAACCTGATCCTGTTCCCGCTCGCCGCAGTGATCTTCCTGGCGTTCTACTTCCTGGTCTTCTCCCGGCTCGTTCGGAAGCACACCGGTCGAATCCGCGCGCGGGTGGAGGATCGGCTCCCTTTCTGGCACTTCTTCAACGCCTCGTCCTGGGCGGTGATGGCGGTGATGATGGGCGGCGGCATGGCACTCCGCCTCTCGCACCTGATGCCGGACTGGATGATCGCCTTCTTCTACAGCGGGCTCGGCGTGGCACTCTTCCTCTGCGGCGTTCGCTTCCTGGGCATCTTCGCGCGCAAGGACGTGCTGACCCTCGAACCCGAGCGGCTCCGCTCCGACACCTGACAGCACGCGCTGACGG
>CAZRUC010000359.1:0-2743 GCA_964603175.1 uncultured Anaerolineaceae bacterium | reverse complement strand
AGCCTATTGATCTAGTACAACTAGATCATGCTGTTCGAGATCGACATGCTCAGTTCGGCGCCCATATACGGACAGATAGCGGCATGCGTGCGTCGCGCCATTGCCGGCGGGGATCTCAAGCCCGGGTCGAAGCTTCCGCCGTCGCGGGATCTGGCGCGGGAACTCGACGTCAACATGCATACGGTTCAGCGCGCGTACAGCCAGCTGCGGGACGAGGGCCTGATCGAGCTACGCCAGGGGCGAGGCGCGATCGTCGCCAGTGGCCTGGTCGCACCTTCCGCTCGCCTCAACTCGCTGATCCACGACCTTCTCAATGAAGCGGACGCGCGGGGCCTCACGACGGCAGAACTCGCCAGATTGATGGAGACGATGCGATGAGCACGGGTAGGTACGCTCGATGGGCTCGGCCGGCGTTGACCGTCAATCCGGTGCTACTCGGCTTCACCGCGATCTATGTGGCGATCGTGGCTCTCTCGTTCGTCGCGGTCTGGACCCTGGAGTCGCGACTCCCTCGCGATGCACGTTTTCTTACGTCGTACTGGCTGGAGTCCGAACTCATAGCCATCGCCATCTATCTCGCGTGGATCGCGCTGCGCCGCCATAACCGCATGCGACACGCGCTGGAGACAGTTCTGCCCATCGGCGTTTGCTTGTTTGGAGCCGATGCCGCCGGGCTGACTGCGACGCTGTGGCTCAACGTGGATGCGACTGCGTTCCGGATGCCCTTTGGTTCTCTCCTGGGCGTCGGTCTGATTCTTTGCGGCTCCTTCGCAGGTTGGCTTCTCGGGCGCTACCTCGGCAGTCTCGCAGTCTCCAGCCGGCTGCGCCGAGAGGCCGCCTCGAGCCGCCGCTCGGCATGGTTTGCCGAGACGTCCCCGGACCGATCCTGGCGCTTGGCCACGGGCATCACCACCGGACTCATTGCCCTCGGGCTGATTCTTCTGGTTCAGGCGACGTCTCCGGCCTACGCCCCCGGCTCGCCTCTGCCGATCCAGCTGCTGGCAGTCGCGGCCTGGGCATTCGGAGTCGTCGTCGGGGACCAGGCCACGATCTCGATCACCGACGCCGCGATCAAAGTGCGGACTCGCTTGCTGAGCAACAACGTGGGCTGGAGCGTCTCGCTTTCGGAGATCGATGGTGCACGAGTGATCGCCGCGCGGCCTGAACCTCTTAGGTTCGACCGGAGCAGATGCGTCCTCCGCACGGGTCCGGCGCTCGAGATCAAGACGGTGACCGGCGACCGCTATGCGGTGAGCCTGGACCAGGCGGGCGAAGCAGTCGCAGTTATCGAGGCCCTTCGTTCGGCCGCACTAGCCGGGTAACGCGGCGCCGGAGGCTTCTGGCAGCGACTCCTGGTCGGCGACTCGGTAGCCGATGCCGGGCTCCGTCTCGATCAGACCCTCGATCGAGGTGGCTCCGGCCGAGTCCGCGAGCTTGCGGCGTAGCCGATTGACGTAAACGTGGAGGTAGGCGCTCTCGTCGGCGTAGGCCAGGCCCCAGACCGCGCGCAGCAGCCGCGCCTTGGTCAGGACGCGGCCCTGGTGGGAGAGCAGCACCTTGAGTAGCTCGTACTCGCGCGGAGTCAGGCGCACGGGCGTGCCGGATACCGTAACTTCGCGCCGGACCGGATCCAGCTCGATCGGGCCGAGGGTCAGGCAGCCGCGAGCGTCGGCGTCGCGCCCACCGGCGCGCCTGAGCACGGCTCGGATCCTGGCGTTCAACTCGTCCATGGCGAAGGGCTTGGTCAGATAGTCGTCTGCGCCCGCCTCGAGACCGTCGATCTTGTCGCGTTCGTCGCCGCGGGCCGAGAGGATGATGATGGGCGTGGTGGCTTCGCGACGGATGCGCTTGATCACATCCACGCCGTCCAAGTCGGGCAGGCCCAGGTCGAGCAGGACCAGGTCCGCGCGATGCGCGTCCCATAGGCGCATGGCCTCGCGGGCGGTGGCCGCGCGGTAGACGTCGTAGCCGCTGCGTTCGAGGTACTCGGCGAGTGCCCGTTGGGCGCCGAGCTCGTCCTCGACGAGCAGAAGGGCGGGCCCGCTCACTGCTGGGGCTCCGCGGTCGTGGCGGCGGCCACGCGGTGGTCTTCCTCGTCAGCCGGCACGATCGCCGGGCGAAGCCGAACGTCCACCCGCAGGCCGCCCAACTCGCTGCGGCAAGCCTCTACGTCGCCGTGCATCGCCCGAGTCAGGCCCTCCACGACAGTCAGGCCGATCCCCATCCCACGTCGCTGCGCCTCGCCCGGGGCGCCGGCCTGGTAGAACTTCTCGAACAGGTGCGGCAGAGCCGAGTCCGCCACGCCGGACCCATCGTCCTCGACGCTGACCTCCACGAGCCCGTCGCGCTCGCGGCCGGTTACGCGAATGGTGTCGCCGCCGTAGCGGATCGCGTTCTCGACCAGATTTGCCAGTACCTGTCCCAGGTACAGCTCGTCGACGAGGACCGGCCGGAGGTGATCGGGCAGTTCGACGACGATGTGCTTGCTGGGATTGGCGCGCGCTCGCCTGACCACCTGAGCCACCACGTCGTCGACGTCGCACGGCTCGAGCTCCGGCTTGAGCGCCCCGCCCTCGATCTTGCTGAGGTCGAGCAGGTTGCGGACGAGCCGGCCCATCCGTTCGGCCTCCGAATCGATCGCCTGGAACGCTTCGCGATGGTCCCCCTCGGTCCAGGTCACGGACTCGTCGAGCATGCTGCCGGCAGCGGCGCGGATGGTGGCCAGCGGCGTGCGCAGATCGTG
>CAZRUC010000358.1:0-2745 GCA_964603175.1 uncultured Anaerolineaceae bacterium | reverse complement strand
GCCAGAACCGCCCCGACCAGCCCGAACGCGATCCCGCCGAGCCGCCCGGCCGAACCCTCCGGGAGATCCCCTCGACGCTGAGCCGACATTCCGAAGCCCTCGTTCATCCGCCTCCGCCATCGCGTGGCGTGACGTCGAGCCGACTATACCGTTGCGAGGGCGGAACGGAGCGCGCGCGGCGCATGTGCGTCGGTTCAGGAGCCAGCTTCCCGAACCGGCGGCAAAAACATGGTGTCGCCCTAGTACAACGCGGGTGGGTCCGTCGGCTTCGTTTCCGGTGCTGGCATCGCATCAGACTCGTTGGGCGCCCAGACATTCCCCGCGGTCGGACTGGTTCCCCAGGGCGGCGGAACGTTGGGGTAAGCGGGCCAGGCTGGAGGAGAGTTCGGGTTCACCCAACCGGGAATGGCGGTCGGGTTGCCGGGATAGCCGGGCACGGGGCCCTGATATGGGTTGCCACCGGCGCCCGGATGGGCCGGCCAGGCAGGGTACGGCCCGGGGGGAGTTGGAACTCCAGGGTAAGGGCCGCCAGCGTATGGATACTGACCAGGAGGATAGGGATAAGGAGGATAGGGATAAGGCCCAGGCGGGTATGCATACGGACCGGGGCCGTATAGCCGAGGGTAAGCAGGGACTGGGGTGTATGGGTAAAGAGTCGGATCGAGGCGGGCTCGCTGGCTCTCGTATAGCACCACCATGATGAATACAGTCAGGCACGATCCTGTGGCGCTAATGGCGGCTGAGAGAGCCTGAGCCAGCGGCGCCAGTCCAGTGGCCTTGGCTGGGGCAACCACGACAGCGGCAAGAATCCCAAAACCGAGGCTGATTAAGCCGGCCATCAAGCCCCAGCCGAGCAGGCGCAACACAGATCGCTGCGACAGCCGCCAGCTCTCGCGTAGGCCCGCGATAGGTCCGAAGCCGTCGAAGATAGCCATGCCCAAGAAGGCCAGACGGATGGCGACGTAGAGTCCAATGGGTATCGCGGCGACTATCAACAGGACGCCCAGCGGAGGAACTATCAGGGTCACGAGGACCACGGCGAAGACCGGGCCTGCGAACGCCACCACGACCAGGAGACCGGACAAGACTGTCACAAGACCCCGGACAACGACGCCGGAGAATGTCAGTGGCTTGTTCCTCAAGCCGGCGATGGCAGTGGCGTAGAAGACCCAACCGCCGATCCCGGCGATGAGCGCTGTGACCATCCCCAGCACAACCAGCGTCACGAGCTTGCCCGTCGCGTCCGGGCTAAATACGAGCCGGCCCGTGTCCGGGTTGACGTAGTAGTAGCTGCCGAGGTCGGTCGAGCCTACGAGCGCGTACAAGACGAACGTGACTGCCGCGATAGCAGCGACGACGGGCAACCACCTTCGCCACGATGGCTGGAGGAATCCGAAAGCATCCTGGATGCCGTCGGAGATCCCGATGAAAGCCGGATGGTGGCTGAACCTGAACGTCGTCCCCACCTCGAAACCTCCCTCGACCACCGCGCCGCGATCTGGTATCGGGCGTGCCGTCTACGAATCTACTCCGCCGCGAGTGTCGTCAGGAGGGCGCTGCCCCACTGTTCGCCGCAGATTGTCCTTGCCGTCGGGGCATGCCTGAGGCATGAGAGCCCCGAATACCACAGCCCCTGGACCCCGGAGAGGTCCCGAGCGGCACGCGGCGCCTGCCCGGACCAGCAGCCTGCAGATCGCCGACAAGGTGCCTGAATTAGGTATTCGATGACACTCGGTAACGTAGACTGGTCCTGCTTCATGCCAGGGTAATTGCCCTGGAAATGACGCCACCAAGCAGGAGGGTGGAGTATGACGCAGCCAGCCGGATGGCCGCAGCCGCCTCAGGGAGCACCGGGTGCCGGGTGGGCTCAGCAGACTCAGGTCGGACCAGCACCGGGACTGGCGTTCGGTGGCTTCTGGATCCGCCTGCTGGCGTACATCATCGATGCGATCCTGCTTGGGATCGTCGAGGCGATCCTGATTTCGGCCCTCAAGGGGACCGGGCAAGGTATCGCCGGACTCATCGGAATCGCCTACTTCATCGGCATGTGGGGCACCACGGGTCAGACAGTGGGGATGATGCCCTTTGGTCTGCGCGTAGTGCGCAATTCCGACGGTGGCAAGCTCACCTGGGGCAACGCCATCCTGCGTTTCATTGGCCTGATCGTGTCGTTCGTGGTCATCTTCATAGGTGTCATCTGGGTTGCGTTCGACTCACGCAAGCGCGGGTGGCACGACATGATCGGCGGCACCGTTGTGGTTCGAAAGATCGGGTGACCAGGTCTGCCCTCGCTCCAAGAGCCTGAGGCCAACACAGAAAGTGCAGGCGGTTCGGGAGGCTGACTCCTGAACCGCCTTTTTAGCGCACGTTCAGGCTGACGTTCCTCGTTACCAAAGCCGTCACGCGCCGCTGCCGACCGCATTCGCATCAGGTCGGCCTAATCCGCCCAATCCACCAGAAGTACGAGCAGGAATACGCGAATAGAAACGCGATAATCACGGCTCCTTTCCAGCCTGCCATTTGGGCAGGTAACGCCACGAAAAGTCCGAACGTAGTTGCGACCACTGCACCCTCCGTCAGCGTGATTCGCAACCTGAGGCGCCGGTCCGATATGCGGCGATTCTTGATGTGGCTAAGGAGAGATCCAGATAGCACTGCAGCGAGGCAGGCATACACGCGTTCCCCCGCTGGAAGCCAGACACCCGGACCGAATGGTTCGCGATGAAGTACTAAGTGTCGACTCGA
>CAZRUC010000357.1:0-2760 GCA_964603175.1 uncultured Anaerolineaceae bacterium | reverse complement strand
CTAACTCGGGCGCTCTCTCTGCCCTGGTCACGGTGTCGGGCGGTACCGCCACCGGTCAATGCGACATCGGGTCCCTGCCCGGCAAATGCGTCTTCAGCGGTGGCACCGGATCGTTGGCAAGTTTCAAGCTCGACATCGTGGTGACCCAGACGCCCGACGGGCTGTTGTGGAAGTGGGACTCGTCTACGGCGCCCTAGACCCGGCGAGCAATCCAAGCAGCTAGCGGAGGCCGGCTCGCCGTTGGGCAACGACCAGAAGGCCGAGAAAGCCGAGAGCCCCGCAGATCAGCAGCGCCGATAGGGGCGCGGCGTCGCGCCCATCTTGCGAGCCGGGGGTGGCGCTGGTCGCAGGCGGGGTAGCAGCGCCGACTGGAACGCCGGTCGCGCCTTCGAGCCTCTGACTCGGTACTGCCGTGGGAGTGCCGGAAACGCCGCCGGCGATCTGAGTTGGTTCGACCGTCGGGGTGGCGGTAGTGCCGGCGATGATGTTGAGCGTCCCGGGGACGTAGCTGATGTCGTAGTTGGCCGAAAAGCCGCCCGCACAAACGATCGGGTAGCTTCCGACCGGGCTGGCTGCCGTGGCGCTGGTCGTGCAGGTCGGCTGGGCCGTGAGGCCGGCCGCGGTATCGCCGAACACGAAGCCGGCGTAGCTTGGGACGAAGGTTGGATTGGCGTTCCCTTGCACCCGGGCGGCATCCGGAGCCTTCACGCTGAGCGACGACTTTGGCTCGAAATCGTAGGTAGTGGCATTTCCGCTGACGCCGATCTTCAGGGCGTCGGCGTAGCCGGTGAATGCACCGGCCCAGCCGGAACCCACGGCAAGTCCGAGGCCGCCGTTCACGCCGGACCTGATGGCGGCGCTCGGATAGGCATCAAGGATGGAGGACAGGGATACGAACAACTTGTCGGCGCAGCCCGCCGGCACCACGGCGACGTTCGGATTGCAGGCGATGAAGCCGGGGCCAGCCGGGTTCGGCATGTCAGTGGTCGACCACCAAATGGCCTTCCCGCCCTGGAGCGCGTCCCATGTCTGCCAGGTGTCGGTCTTCATCGCGCCGACGCCGCCCGGCTGATAGACCGGCTCGAAGATGAGAGTGGTCGAGCCGCCGGCCACATCGGGACCGTTGTAGTCGACCAGGAGAGTGAGCGCGATCGCCTGCGCTTCGTTGTTGGTCGAAACCGAAGCGCGGTACGCGCTGTAGCTGAGCGTGTCGATGGTCGTCAGCACGGTGCCAGCGTAATTGTTGGTGAGCAACGACCCCCTGGCGGGATCGCTATCCGTCGTCATCTTGGCGCTTCCGGCGCCCAACGGCGCCGTCGCGGGCCCCGTCGTGAGCGACACGGCTCCGCCCGAGTGCGTCCCTGCCGTGGACCATGTCTGGCCGCCTGCGGCCGGCAGCGTGCCGGCGGCAACGTCACCCGGCCGAAGTGCGACTGTGCTGCTGGCTGCTGCGCCGCCGGCGAAAGACAACGCCGCGACCACAGCGAATGCAGCGCCTAGTGTTCTCGAGCTTCTCACAGGGAGAGGACCTCTGATCGATCTGAGTGTTGCCGACCACAACCACCGCGTGCGGTCGATGAACGTGGTCCGGGTCCCGCCCTTGGTCCGAACCTGCGTCGCCTGCCGGCTACCGTAGCCGGAAGTCACTCCGAAAGTCCATGGCCAAAGAGCACCAAGTCGTCCGGATGCACCACATCCTTACATCCTTCAACCGGCGGGGCGGCAGGCGCACGGGGCGGCGGATCGTGCTCAGCTGTCGCGACGGTCTGGTTACGCGGCTGGAGGGCGGGCCGGCGTCCGGCCGATCGCGCCATCCATCGCCGGCGGGGCGGCATCGATGGTCATCCGGACGCGTGCCAGCAGGAGGTTCGGGCTGAACGGCTTCTCCAGCAGCGCGATCCCATCCTTGAGGTCGCCCAGATCGGCGACGTACGGCTGGGCGTAGCCGGTCATCATGAGAACCTTCATCCCGGGCCTCAGCGCGGAGAGGCGAGCCGCGAGATCGGCGCCGTTTCCGCCGGGCATGATCACGTCCGTGAGCAGGAGGTCGATCGGACCGCCGTGCTCGGCCGAAATCGCGGTCGCACGTCCCGGCCCGTCCGCTTCGAGGACTGCGTAGCCCTGTCGCTGCAGCACGGAGACGGCCAACTTTCGTACCGATGCCTCGTCCTCGACGACGAGGATCGTCTCGTGGCCTCGGTCGGGTCCCGCGACCGGAACCAGCCCGGCTGTGGCGCATTCTCCGACCGGAGCTTGCGGCAGGCATATCTCGAAAGTGGAGCCGCGCCCGGGCGCGCTGCGAAGGTCGATGCTGCCCTCGGACTGGCGGACGATTCCGTAAACGGTGGCCAGGCCGAGGCCCGTGCCGCGACCCACGACCTTCGTTGTGAAGAAGGGTTCGAACAGATGGGCTTGGGTCTCGGCGTCCATGCCGGCGCCCGTGTCGCTGACGGAAAGCATGACGTGCGGCCCGGCTCGCACGCCCTCGTGAGCCGCCGCGAAGTTCTGGCCGAGCGTCACGTTGCGTGTTTCCAGGGTGAGCGTGCCTCCGTGCGGCATCGCGTCCCGGGCGTTGACGGCGAGGTTCATGAGCACTTGCGTCAACTGGCCGGGATCGGCTCGGACGAAGTCCAGCCCCGGGTCCAGCACCGTAGTGAGCACGACGTCCTCGCCGATGAGGCGCCCCAGCATCCCTCGTAGCTCTTCGATCGACTCGTTGAGATTGAGCGCCCGCGGCTGCAGGACCTGCCGCCGGCTGAA
>CAZRUC010000356.1:0-2773 GCA_964603175.1 uncultured Anaerolineaceae bacterium | reverse complement strand
CACGAGCTGCTCCACCTGGCAGTCCTCGGCGGCGGCGAGCTCGAGCTCGTAGAAGCCCAACTGCGCGACGGATCGCCGGTCGTGGGTCGTCTCGCAGGCGACCTGCAGCTGCCGGACGGCTGCTCGGTCTTCGCCATCATCCGCGAGGAGCGCGCCCTCTCGGTTCGCTCCGACACGGAATTGAAGGTCGGCGACAAGGTCATCGGCATCGGCCGGACCGAATGCGAGTCCGAGCTGCACAGGATCCTCCTGGGCGAGTCCGAAGCCGCGGTCTAGACGGGAAGCCGGGGCCTCACGCACGAGCGCGCCGACCGGCGCGGCCCATCAGACGGAGTTCGGGAACACTCTTGACAATGGCATTGTCAAGGTTCTATCTTCTCGCTGCGTCATTCAGCCGGTCGGAAAGGCCCGCCGTGGGCTTCCAAGCAGGACCCGGCCGGGACTGGGCAAGACGCCCAGTTTTGGAGGTGCAGCATGGCAATCATCAGACGTTCAGGCCCGTTCGGCGACCTGCTGTCTCTTCGTCAGGCGATGGATCGCCTCTTCGAGGAGAGCTTCGTGAACCCCGGCTCCTGGCAGTTCGGGGACGGCCAGCTCGTGCCGATAGACGTCGTCGCGGGCGAAGGCGAGATAGTGGTCGAGGCAATCCTGCCCGGCATAAAGCCCGAAGAGGTGGAGATCACCGTGGAGGGCAACGCGCTCACCATCGCCGGTGACACCACGTCCGCCGGCGCCCCGAAGGACGGGTCGGTGCTGCTGAAGGAGATTCGCCGCGGGCGCTTCACCCGGACGCTGACGCTGCCCGACGGGCTCGAGCCCGACAAGGCGACGGCCACGTTCGAGGACGGCGTTCTGACCCTGCGCATTCCCAAGGCCGAGTTGGTTCGGCCGCGACAAATCAAGATCACGACCGGCCATGGCCAGTTCGCCGCCGACGGCGAGCCCGCTCAGCCTGTAGCGGTCGAGACGAAGTAGGCAAGCGTGTCCGATCGACGTTTCCAGCAAGACCCGGGGCGTCCCTGTTTCGTGATCAGCGTCGCCGCGAGTCTCGTTCAGGCGCACCCGCGGACCTTGCGTATCTATGAGGACGAAGGGCTGCTGGCCCCCGCGCGAACCCCTACCAATATCAGGCTCTATTCCGAGAACGACATCCGGCGCATCCTCTGGATCAGACGCCTGACCCAGGAACGAGGCGTCAACCTAGCAGGAGTGAAGCTTCTCTTCGAACTCGAAGAGCGGCTGGGCACCAGACTCCTGGAAGCTCTATTCGACGAAGCAGTGGCTCGCGACGCAGCGGCCGCAATGCAGGCGGAAGCCGGCGAAGCGACCGACGACGCCGGGACTGCCGAAGCAACCGAAACAAACGGCCGGAACCCCGGCCAAGCTGTCATGTCGGGCCAGCCGGCCCAACGACCGATCACACGTATAGTGGCCACTCGCGTGACCACCTCCCGAGGAGATTCCCAATGACTGACCGACCGCCCGAGCAGGACGAGGAGCAGCAAATTCACGTAGTCGGACCCCGCGAGCTGCCCCTGGTCGCCCTGCGCGAAACGGTCATCTTCCCGGAGATGATCGTCCCGCTCCAGGTCGGCCGCGAGAAGAGCGTGGCTGCCTTGAACGCGGCCGTCGCGGCCAACGGCCCCATAGCCCTCGTGACTCAGCGAACGGCCGAGCAGGAGGACATCGGCAACCCGAGCGAGCTGTATACGGTTGGCACCCTGGCGCGAATTGCGCAGGTCGTCCAGCTGCAGGACGGGACCGTTCGCGCGATCGTCCAGGGCCAGGCCCGACTCCGCGTGATCGGCTTCAGCTCGACCGACCCGTACATCACCGTTACCGTCGAAGAGTTGCCCGACGAGACCCCGGACAGCATCGAAGTCCAAGCCTTGATGCGCACGGTGCAGGCGCAAATCGAGCAGTACGTCGCCAGCGGAGCACCCGTTCCGCCCGAGGCCGCCGTGGCTGCCCGAAACATCAGCGAGCCGGGCCTTCTGGCCGACATGGTCGCCTATAGCCCGGACCTCTCGACCGATCAGCGCATGGAGCTCCTCCAGACGACCAACGTCCTCGAGCGACTCAAGCTCGTCTCGAACTTCCTCGGCCGCCAGATCGAGATCCTCGAGCTGAAGGGCAAGATCCAGTCCGAGGTCAAGTCCGAGATGGACAAGACCCAGCGGGAGTACATCCTGCGCGAGCAGCTGAAGGCGATTCAGCGCGAGCTCGGCGAAGAGGATCCGCAGCAGGCCGAGATCAACGAGCTTCGCGAGAAGGTCGAGGCGGCCGGGATGCCCGAGGAAGTCAAGGCTCGGGCGCTCAAGGAAGTCGACCGCATGAGCCGAATCCCGTCGGCCTCGCCCGAAGTCGGCGTCATTCGAACCTACGTTGACTGGCTCGTCGCCCTGCCGTGGGACACGGCCACCACGGACAACCTCGACATCAAGTCCGCCGCCAAGATCCTCGACGAGGACCACTACGGCCTGGAGAAGATCAAGGACCGCATCCTCGAGTACCTCGCGGTGCGAAGTCTCGCGGAAACGCTCCGCAGTCCCATCCTGGCCTTCGTCGGACCCCCCGGCGTGGGCAAGACTTCGCTCGGCAAGAGCATCGCTCGGGCCATGGGCCGCAAGTTCGTGCGCATGAGCCTCGGCGGCATCCACGACGAAGCCGAGATCCGCGGCCACCGGCGCACCTACATCGGCGCACTGCCGGGCCGCATCGTCCAGAACATCAAGACGGCCGGTTCGAACAACCCGGTCTTCATGCTCGACGA
>CAZRUC010000355.1:0-2774 GCA_964603175.1 uncultured Anaerolineaceae bacterium | reverse complement strand
GGCGTGCTCGTGGACGCGACCGCGGTTCGGCTCAGCTTCAGCCTTCCGGTCCGGCCCGACATTGGATCGTCAACGCTCCAGCTCAGCCGGCAGACCTCGGGCGCCTTCGCAGGCACCGGCGCAAACCTCTCGATGGCGGGGGCCTGGCTGGTCTCGGCGCTGGTGACCGAACCGGCGACATCGGTCCAGGTCGACCTTCAGGTAACGGTGCAGAGCGCACCCCAGCAGATCGACGTGAACCGCGTGCCCGGCTTGCCGACGATCTACACGGTCCACCTTGGAAGTGGGCGAACAGTCCAGGTCTACCTGGACCCGGGCACGCCCGGGCCGAACACGCTGCACGCCACGTGGTTCGACGCAAGCGGCAAGGAGATGCCGGTCTCGAACGTGACGATGACCGAGATTCTCACCACCGGTGGCTCCCTCGCCCTCCAGCCCCAGATCCTCGACTCCGGCCACGAGGCCGCGCCGGTCCAGGTCGCGAGTCTCCCGGCAACCTTCGCGCTCAACGCCACCGGTCCAGGCGGCATCGCCCTGCAAACCCAACTCCAAATCGCTCAGAGCTCGTGAGGCACGCCATGCTTCCCCATCGGTTTCTGCGACCCCTCGTTCTGCGACCTCTCACGGTCATGCTCGCGGCGCTCGTGGTCGCTTCCTGCAGCCCGGGGGCGCCGGCCACGTCCGCGCCGGCGGGCGCATCTGCGCCGGCGGGCTCAGACGCGCCGTACATCAGCTACGTCCCATCGGGCCGCCCCTCGACTACGGCCAAGGTCAGCATCGTCTCCCCGACGCCTGATCAGGTCATCTCCGGCAGCACCGTCCACGTCGTAGTAGCGGTGACCGGGGCGACGATCGTCGACGACACGAACGAAGACCTCCGCCCCGATCAGGGCCACGTTCATGTCTACCTCGACAACACGCTCTGGTACATGCAGTACAGCCTCATCAAGGACATACCGGTGCACCCCGGCACGTACACGATCAAGGCCGAGTTCGTGGCCAACGACCATGCGCCGTTCAACCCGCGTGATTGGTCGACCCAGGTCTTCTTCACGGTCAAATGAGGAGCCGACCAATGCTTCGACTTTATGGCATGGGCGCCACACTACTGATCGCCGGCCTGATCGCCGGTTGCACGAGCGCCGCCGCGCCCTCGATCTCGGCTCCGCCGCCATTGCGCGTCGGGGTCGTCCTCCCGCTCTCGGGAATGCCGGCCGAGCTCGCCGGCCAGGAGCGCCTCGGCATCCAGCTCGGTGCCGACCTGGTGAACGCCGACGGTGGCGTTCAGGGCCGGCAAATCGTCCTGGACGTGCGAGATCTCTCGGACAGCAGCCAGGCCGCGTCCGTCGTCGCCCAGTTCAAGGCCGAGCGCGCCTCTGTTGTGGTCGGCTCCTATGCGTCCGACCTTTCGATCGCCGTGAGCAGCGCGGCTGCCAGTGCCGGGCTGGTGTACTGGGAGTCGGGCGCTGTTGCCGATCAGCTGACCGGGCGCGGCCTGCCGCTGGTCTTCCGGGTCGGCGCCGACGGGGCTCGCCTGGGCGCCAACTCGGCCGCCTTCGCGGCCACGGAACTGGCGCCACGGCTCGGGAAGACGGCGTCCACGCTCCGGGTGACGATAGTCGCGGCAACGGACGACTACGCGCGGTCGGTCGCCGACGCCGCCGCAGCCGGGATTGGGAGCGCAGGCTCGGTCCTGGCCGATCGGATCGACTACTCGCTTTCCGTGCCCGATTGGCCTTCGGTGCTCCAGAAGCTCGTGGCATCCAAGCCCGACGTCGTCATCCTCGCCGCCCATATCCCGGATGGAGAGGCGTTCCGGCGGGCAATGATCGCGGCCAACGTCCACGTCGGTGCGCTCATCGGCTCGACCATGGCGCAGTGCGTCGGTGACTTCGGCGAGGAGCTCGGCGCCGACGCCATCGGCGTCTTCGCTTCCGACCGGCCGACCGGCGGCTTCAATCCATCCGCGCTCCAGCCGGCCGCCCTCGCCCTGTACGACCGTTTTGGGGCAGCCTGGACAAAGGCGAACGGCTCGACCCAGCCCTCGGAGGAAGGCCTGGCCGGATTCGCCGCTTCATGGGCGCTCTTCCACGATGTCCTGCCGAACGTCGCTCAGCTCGACGACCCTGCTTCGATCGCCGCCGCCGCGCGAGCCGTCGACCTTCCGGAGGGCAGTCTTCCGAACGGCTCGGGCTTGCGGTTCTCGAACGCGCAAGGCCGGCTCGGCCAGAACGAGCTCGCCGCGGCCGTGGTCTGGCAGTGGCAGCGGCCGACCACAGAGACTGCCGCATCACCACAGAGCGTGACGGTCTGGCCGGCCCAGTTCGCCAGCGGGCCGATCGACACGTCTCTCGTGCCGCTACCGCGATGACCGCACTCGCCGTCGCGGATCGAAGCCGCGCGGCAGGCCGACCTCTGGCGGCGGGCCGGGCCGTGGCCACCTGCCTCGCGCTCGGGCTTGCGGTCGCAGTCCGCTGGCAGATATTCCGCACGGAGGCGCTCGATGGCGTGACGGAAGGCCTCGTTTTCGGCCTTGCACTCCTCGTGGTGGCGGAACTCGGCGGGCTGCGGGCGTCCGTACCCCGCATCGACGCACTCGCTGCAGGTCTCGCCGCCGGAGGAGCGCTCGTTGCGGTTTCGATTGTCGCGCGCTGGCCGTTCCCACCGCTCGTGCTGGGCCACGCCGCGCCGTTCGTGCCTTGGGTAGCGGTCACAACCTTCGTCGCAACCGGCGAAGAGCTCGTCCTCCGCGGCACTTTGTGGCGGTGGGTCGC
>CAZRUC010000354.1:0-2781 GCA_964603175.1 uncultured Anaerolineaceae bacterium | reverse complement strand
GGTCGATGGCATCGCCGAACGAGCCGCGGTAACGGCGCAGCGCGTCGAGGACGTTCCGAGTGTGGCCGTGTGCGGTGTCGACGCAGAGCGCATCGACGCCGGCACGGACGAGTAACTCGGCCCGCGCCACGGAATCCGAGCCGACGCCGACGGCGGCAGCTACACGGAGCCGCCCGTGCGAGTCGATGTTGGCGAGGGTCGCGTCGCCCGGAACCTGCGCCGCCTTGACGGCGGCGACCTGCTCAGCCTGGCGTTCCGGCGCCTGATTTCGATGGATCACGCCGATGCCGCCCTCGAGGGCCATCGCGATCGCCATCCGGTCTTCGGTGACGGTGTCCATCGCGGCGCTGACGACCGGCGTATTGAGCGTGATGTGCCGCGAGAAACGGCTCGCGACGCTGGCATCGCCGGGAAGGATTTCCGAGTATTGGGGGATCAGCAGGACGTCGTCGAAGGTCAGCCCCATCAAGGGCTGGCTCAACAGCGCGCCTGCGACTTCCGAGTCTGTTTCGCCGGCCCTTGTAATCGTCAATTCCCGGTCCTCCGTCCGCGCGCTGCCCTCGCTCCATCGACCTCGCCGGCCGATCCGCCCTGGAGGCCGGCGCCGTGGTTGCCGGACATTCTACGGATCGGCGGCTTTGCCTGCCGGGAACGTGGCGCCCCACGCGCCAACTGGCGTCACTGGGGCGCACGCTTCGGCGTCGCTCTTGGTACGGACGGAGACGTCGCCGCGACTCCGGCCGGTGCTAGACTCGCGGCCCAGCGGCGCCGAGGGGTTGGGGCCGGGCGCCTTGATGGAGGGGGCATCGTGCAACACCTGCGTTCAATGGCCGCCGCGCTCTGCAGCGCCGCGCTCGTAGCCGGCGCTGTCTCGAGCTGCGCGGGGCCGAGCGCCTCGCCGACTGACAGTCCGGCGATGAGGTCCGCGATCGTGGCCAACTACCCGAGCGTGGACGGATCCACCACCACCGGGCCCCTGGCGCGCCTCCTCGCGTGCGACCTGCTGGGCGTTCCCTGCGTCTGGTCGGCTCCCGCGTCGGCGAACATCGAGCGCACATACGTTCCCGATCCGAAGGCCGCAATTCCGTCGAAGGCCGCGTCGACCATCACCGGTATCAAGTTCAGCACCACGCACAACGCCTATGTGAACCTCATCGAGGGCAAGACGGACGTGCTTCTCGAGGCGCGCCTGCCTTCGCCTGACGAGCTGGCAGAAGCGTCGGCGAAGGGCGTCGAACTCGAGACGCACTCCTTCGCGCTGGACGCCTTCGTCTTCCTCGTCAACACGAACAACCCGACCGAGAGCATGCCGCTCGCGACGCTGCGCGACATCTACGCCGGCAAGATCACCGCATGGAGCGGGGCCGGCATCGACCTGGGCGATCCCGCGGCCCAAATCCACGCCTTCCAGCGAGAGCCGAACTCCGGCAGCCAGGAGCTGATGAAATCGATGGTCATGGGCTCCACGCCGATGGTCAACGCGACCCAGATGGTCGTTCAGACGATGGCCGGGCCGTACGACGCCATCGGCGGCAATCCCGCCACGGGCAGCGGCGGGGACAGGCTCGGTCTCGGCTTCTCGGTCTACTACTACGCCGCGGTCATGTTCTCGAATCCGCAGGTCAAGATGATCGCCGTCGACGGAGTCAAGCCGACGTCGGCGACGATCTCGTCGCGGGCTTACCCGCTGGCGGCCGAGGTGTACGTCGTGACGCGGAAGGACGCGGCGGCTGGAAGCCCGGCTCTCGAATACAGGGACTGGCTGCTCTCGCCCGATGGCCAGCGCGTCGTGAGCCAGAGCGGCTACGTGCCTGTAACTCAGCCCAACCGCTAGGCCCTTTGCGGGTCCGGGCAGCACCCTACGGTTGCGCCGCCAGTGGCATGTGATACAGGCGAACGCCGCCGGGAGGCAGCGGAATTGTCCGGGCGCGAATGATCGACCCCGGCACTACCGCATAGACCAAGGTCCGGCCTGACTGGTCCACTACGAAGGCCTCGAGTGAATCGATGGCCGGCCACAGGCAAGCTAGGGCCTCGGCAACGTGGCCGAGGCGCTCACGGATCAGCGGATCGGCTGACGCCGCCGTGTCGCGTACGGGCCACTGAACCTCCACGCCCACGTCGTCGGGCGAGTTGGCCGTCGTGTTGCCCTGATCCAGGAGTCCCGCGCCGATGATCAGGTAGGCGGCCGCGTTGTCTTCGGTGCCGAAGTAGGCATGGATTACAGCTCGCGCCTCAGACCAACCGCATGAACTCGCCGCTGGCGCCTGAGCTGCCTGCGGCGCTGTGGCACGTGGTTCTCCGAGCGCGGTCCCGGTGGCTTCGATCGCGGCGATCAGGTCGTCCGTGGTGGGGTCGTGCAGGCCCAGGAAAGCGCCGACGGGGAGGAAGTCCTTGTACCAATGCTGGAAGCGGTCGTCGACGATCATGGGGTTGACCTGATCGAACACTTCTTGCGTGCACGGGATCCGGTCGACCAGCTGGTAGGCGATCGACAGCCCGCGCTCGAGGGCCTGGCGGTCGGAAGCGGCCAGGCCTGACGGAGGCGTCGCCGGATCGATCTCCGGGTCCACCAGCCAGACCGAGAGCGTGAACTTGTCACCTATGGTCAGGTAGTGGGCCTCGAAATCCTGCCCGGCGAGCAGTTGCTCGACTTGCTCGAGCACCAAGGCAGCCGTGCAACTGACCGACGGCGGCGGCGTAGGGGTCCGCGCCAGGGTCGGCGTGGGCAAGAGGGACGCGGTCTGCCCGGAGCAGCTCGCGAGCGTGATGCACAGGGCC
>CAZRUC010000353.1:0-2798 GCA_964603175.1 uncultured Anaerolineaceae bacterium | reverse complement strand
CAGGCGCGGCGGCGCCACCGCGAGAGGCGGGCGCGCCGGGGCGTCGGGGCATGGTCGTCCAGTCCATCCAGTGCGGGTTGATGCCCTAGACATCGGGCGCCGGCGGCCTCGACTTGACCACTAGCTAGAGCGGCATCCCTTCCTCGAGGAAAGTCAGCGCGCGATCGAGTTGCGCCAGCAAGTCGTCGGCCGGATGTTCGAGCATCGGCATCATCGCGGCCAGCATGGCGCCCATGATGGCTCCGCCGAAGACTCGCACCTCTAGATCGTCGGACGGCCGGCCGAGTCGGCCTGCCAGTTCGTCGGTGACCATCTGGACCGAGCGGAGAAGCTCGGCGATGGCAACCTGCCTGAGCTCCGGGACGGCGAATAGGAGGCGACCCCGATCCATGAGCTCCTCGATTTGGGCCGGAGCCATCGAACCGAAGACGTCCCACATAGCCTGGCGAATGGCAGCGATCGGTTTCATGTCGGCCGGTTGGGCCCGCCACGCGGCCATTACCACGGGGTCCAGAGCGTCGTACGCGACGACCTCCTCCTTGGTCCCGAAGTACCGGAAGAAGGTGCTGGGAGATACCTCGGCGGCTTCGGCTATTTGCTCGACCGTGGTGGCCTCATAACCCTGTTCGCGGAAGAGCCGGAGGGCTTGCTCCTGGATGGCCGCCCGCGTCCTGGCCTTCTTCCGCTCGCGTAAACCGGGTTTGTCGATTGCGGGCGATTCGCTCATGGCTCTATTCTCGCGCCAGGAGGTGCCTCCGCGCCAGCCAAAAGCTCAGCGCTCGAGCGCTTGGGCGCCCGCTCCCGAGCCGCCGCCGCAGATCGCCGGGGCAGCAAGACCACCGCGCCGACCATCGCCACCGCGGCGATCACGGCGGCAACCCGCGAGGCATCGTCCATGCCGGCAACGAATGCCGTCCGAACCGACTCGAGCAGGGCCGGTGAGCCGACCTGCTGAGCCACCGCGAGCCCGCCGAAGACACTCTGCTGGACCGAAGCCGCGGCCTGAGCCGGCAACCCCGCCACCGACACGTGGCTTTGGTACGTGGAGTTGAGGACGCTCCCCAGGATCGTCGCCCCGAAAGCGGGCCCGAGCTTGATGACGGCCTGGACCAGCGCCCCGCCGACACCGCTTCGCTCCGCGGAGATCTCGACCATGGCCGCGGATGCCGCAGTGGCGAGTCCAAGGCCGGCGCCGGCGCCCACGACGAAGGTGAAGGCCGCGATGTAGCCGTCCCCCGTGGAGACGGTCATGGCGCTGCCGGCGAGCATCCCGACGGTCAGAATTGCAAAACCAATCGCGACTGTGAACCTTGAACCGATCCTGGCTGCGACGCGGTCCGCGGGCACCGCACCAATCACGAGTCCGGCGATCGTCGGCAGGAAGCGAAGGCCGGCGCCCTGTGCGTCGACGCCCATGATTGCCTGGAGATACTGCGGCAGCGTAAACAGCACGCCGAACATTCCGAAGATGCCCGCGCCGGCCAGCAGAACGCCGGCACTGAAGCTGCGTGAGCGGAAGAGACCGAGATCGACGAGCGGCTCGCCGTTCGGGCGAACGGTCAGCCATCCCTCCCAGAGGACGAAGGCTGCCAGCGTCGCGAGCGCGATGACCGACGGGACGACTGCACTCAGCGATCCCCAGCCGTTTTCGCCGGCTTGGACGAGGCCGTACATCAGCACAGCCAGGCCGACACTCGAGAGCACCACGCCGACGACGTCGATGCTGGGCCGGCGCTCGCTGCGCGACTGCGGCACGAGAACGAGGACGGCAACGAGGCCGATCACCACGACCGGAACGTTCATCAGAAAGACCCAGCCCCACCAGAAGTGGGACAGCACGTAGCCGCCGACGATCGGTCCGAGCGGCAATGCCAGGAAGTTGCCGGCGGCCCAGATGCCCATAGCCCGCGGTCGCTCGGCCGCCGAGAAGAGCACGGTCAAGACCGACAGCGACATGACCAGGAGCGCGGCGCCTGCGACGCCGAGAACCGCTCGGGCGGCGATGAACGAATTGGCATCGGGCGCGTAGGCGCAAGCGATCGACGTGAGGCCGAAGAGGACGATCGCCCCGACCAGGACCGTCTTGCGGCCGTATCGGTCGCCGAGCAGCCCGGCCGGCAGCATAGCTGCGGCCAGCGCCAGCGTATAGGCGGTGACGAACCATTGGAGCTGCGATTCGGATGCGTGGAGCGAACCGGCGAGGGTGGGGAGGGCCAGATTCAGGACCGTCTGGTCCAGGCCGATCGCCACGAGGGCGAGGGTCAGAGCCCCGAGCGCCAACCAGCGGTGGGAGATCCCGCCGGAGCGCTGAGTCGCAAGCTGAGTCATGGTAGACACCACCTTTCCGCAGTTACTGTCGGTTGGCAGTGTCTAGCGTTTGCTAGTAACAGTCAATAGCGTGTATCTATCATCCTGTTGGTGTCACGCGCGATCGCCGGAGAGGAGGTCGCGCAACTCCTTGAGCGCGCCTCCGAGCCGATTGAGCTCGGCGTCACCCAGCCCGGACAGGCGCTCGCAGAGCCACGCTCGGGTTCTGGCGTCGCATTCCTCGAGAGTTGCGCCGCCGGCATCCGTGACACGCAACTCGACGCGGCGGCGTTCGCGAGGATGCTGCTCCCTTGTGACGAGACCTGCTTTCACCAGACGCTCCACCATCTGCGACGCGGCGGGCAGGCTCGTGCCCAGGTGCTCGGCGACGGGCGAGAGACTCGTACCCGGGTGGCGCCGCACGAATCGAAGGAGCCGGAACTGCGGCACCGACAGGCTGGCGGCGAGGCCGGATCGCATCTGTTCGCGAA
>CAZRUC010000352.1:0-2800 GCA_964603175.1 uncultured Anaerolineaceae bacterium | reverse complement strand
GCGCCGGCCGTATCGCACAGCGAGCGGTAGCTGTCGGCGAAGGTCGGCTCGCCCGGCACGGCCGTCTCCACGATGGGCCAGCCCGAGTCCCCGAATTCGTCGGGCCGCGTCGGGCGCCCGTCGACGAGCAGGGCCGACGCCTTCTGTCGGATGCCGAACGGTGCGTCTGGCACCAGCTGCTCGACGAACGCGGCGGCATCGGCGAACGCGCCGTCGCGGAGCTTCTGGAGCCGGTCGTGGAACCGTGTCGCGTCCGCGCCGAGGCCGCGCAAGGTCAGCTGTCCGGGCTCGCCCGTCACGACCACGTCGCCGGGGGAAGGGATATCGACCCTGACTATCGCCGCGCGACGGTATCGGATCCAGCTCACCCGCTCGTCTATCGGAGCGACTACCACTCCCCACGGATACTCGACCAGCTGGCCAACGCCGGCCGCCGCGGTCGCCGGCCCGTCCGGCCCGGGGCCGAGGCCATCGATGCTCGGCTGCCAGTCGAATTCGACCAGCTGGGCCGGATCGTCGGGCACCTTGACCAATCCATCGGACAGACGCTGCTTCAGGCGGCGCTCCCGTAGCTCGCGTACCAGTGGGCCCAATCGATCGCCGAACTTCTCGAGGATCCATCGCATCGCATCCGGGCCCTCGCCGAGCACGAGCAACGCCGTCGACTGCTGGATCGCTATCAAACTCAGGTCCCGATATCCGGCGCGGATCGGCCGCTCACCACCGACCTCGAGAGTCACGCCAGTGTCGTCGAGGGTGATCGTGGCTCGCGCCGGCGTGGTGCCGGGCCCCGCCAGGCGGGCTTCGCCGTGCATCGTGACGACTTCGAGCTTCGGGTCGGCGGTCGCGCCTCGAGCGGCGTCGCGGCCCTGTTCACGCACGTCTCGGGAGTCGCGGCCACTCGGGCCGATGGCGCCGCGGGGATCGCGCGCGTCCCCTCGCTGCTGCGGAAGCCCGAGCATTCCGGCCAGCCCGGCAAGATCGACGGGCGCCTCGCCCCTGCGTAGATCCCGGGCGTCGCCGCCCTCGTTGCCGCCGTCGTCCATGCCGTTCATCGTACCGAGAACCCGACGCCTGCGGGCGCCGCGAGCGGCAACTCGAAGTCAGCCTCTCTACTTGCGTCTTTGCGCAATTGCTTGTACAATTCCCCCATGCTCGACGCAGGCGAATTGGAAGTCACGCGGCAACGCTCGGCGGTAGTGGCCAGGGCACTGGCCGACCCCAAGCGATTGTGCGTGCTCCAGAGCCTCGCCGAAGGAGAGTTGTCGGTGCGCGAGTTGTCCGACCGTGTCGGATGCCACGTGCCAAACATGAGCCAGCATCTCGCTGTCTTGCGCAACTCTGGGCTCGTCCTCACCCGCAGAGACGGGAACGCGATCTACTATCGGCTTGCAGACCCGAGGATCATGGATGCGTGCCGATTGATCCAGTCAATCGCCGGCTAAGGCCTCAAGGCCCCACCCGGCAAAGCCAACACGGAGAAAGGACCATCAGCTAGATGGCCAAAGTCACACCAGTCACAGACGAGACATTCGAGGATGTCGTTCTCAAGGCAGAACGGCCGGTCATAGTAGATTTCTGGGCGACCTGGTGCGCACCGTGCAAGCTGGTTGCCCCGGTCATCGAGCATCTCGCGGAGAAGTACGACGGCGCGATCGATTTCGTGTCGCTGGACGTCGATGCGAACCCCGGCGTCTCGCAGGCTCTCGGCATCATGACCATGCCGACCATCGCCTTCTTCCGGCCCGGCATGCCGCCCATGGCCCAATTCGGTGCCCGTCCGGCCGAGCAGTTCGAAGCGTATTTCGGCCTTTCGCAGTACGCTACGACCAAGGCAAGCTAAGCCGCAAGAAACGCGACCTCATTTCGAATACTCCACAACGGGGCCTCCCCCCTCAGGCCCCGTACAAGACGACCCCGGCCTCCCCCCTCAGGCCGGGGTCGTGTTTTAAGCCACGGTCAATGTGGCTGAGTGCCATCCGAGGCCGCTCCCGCGAGCCGCCACGCACTCTCGAACCAGGCGGCGGCCCGGTCCATGGTGAACTCGTCGGCGGCGGCCGGCGCCAGGGAGATCCAATCCGACCCGCGGGCCGAAGGTGAGGTATCGGGCGTCTTGAGGGCCGCGGACACAACTTCCTCGCGCAGGTGGAAGCTCAACGTGGCGGCGTTTCTTGCTGCGAACAACACGCCGGCCCGGTCGTATTCGACTGCGTCCCCGACGACAATCCGCCGGACGCCGTCCAGCTGCACGGCGAGTCGATCCATCGTTTCCGCGGGGCTTTCGGTCCGGGCCTCGCCGTTCGATGGTAGGTGGTCGGTCATCGGATGAACTCCTGCTTCGTGAGTCGGTAGAGGACGTGGCGTCGGAGCGGATGGTCGATCGGCACGTTCGGATAGTCGAAGTCGTCGCTGGGATCGCGGTGCATACCCAGCCGTTCCATCACGCGTATCGACGCGGCATTGCCGCTCGAGGTAAACGAGACGATCTCCGCGAGCGTCGCCTCAACGAACCCGAACCGGAGTGCCTCGCGGGCAGCCTCGGTGGCGTATCCGTGCCCCCACGCGAATACAGCCAGGCGCCAACCGATTTCGACGCAGGGCGTGAAGTGCGCTTCGAAGCTCTGATGCGCCAGACCGGTGAACCCGAGGAACGCGCCGTCCTCGCGCCGTTCGACTGCCCACAGGCCGTACCCTCGCTCCTCGAAGCGGGTCTCGATCCGGTCAACCATGGCGTCGCTCTCGGCCCGGCTCAACGGCCTCACGAAATGGCGCATCACTTCCGGATCGGCATTCAGGCCGG
>CAZRUC010000351.1:0-2806 GCA_964603175.1 uncultured Anaerolineaceae bacterium | reverse complement strand
CGTTCGGCCCGTCCAAACCCTCTCCTTCTCGCTGCCCAGTTCTCCGAACGGCCTGATCCTCCGAATGGACGAAGAGGGCGACGGCCATCTCTGGGCGCTGGCGGATCAGCGCATACCGCTCGGGTCGGAGGGCATGTGGTGGATTGTCACCCTGCTCATCGATGCCCTCGAGTTGCCCGACGTCGTCTCGCGGTGGCCACGCTTCATGACCCTCGGCGAGGCGGCCGATGGCTCGGCCACCCAGGCGAGGATGGAGATCGGAGAATCGGGCGGCCTTCGTCTGGTCTGGCGCCGCCTCGATAACGGCGTGGTGGGCGAGGTGGTGGCCCTGCACGAACTCTCTCACGAGGGCGTCGCTGGCTGGCTGAAGATCCTGGTCCCCGTGCTCGATCAGATCGAGCGTCAACGCGTGCACCGTCAGCGCTTGCGTGTCGCCAAGACCGCCGAAAAGCAGGCTCGCGATCTGGAACGCCGGCCAACCAAAGCGGTCCGTCGCAAACGCGTCTGAGGATCAGGTCGCGGAAGGGACAACCCCTTTACGAAGGTCGTCCGCGATCGCGGCAGCCCAGGCTTCTATCTCCGGCCAGTTTCGGAAGTCCCCGGCGGGAAGCTCTTTCTTGGCAGCTGGCATGAGCGATACCAACCGCTCGGCAAACCCGACAGGCTTCTGATCCGGCTGGTAGGCGCCGAAGAAGACTCGGTGCTCACGAGCATGGACGGTCTCGGCTAGCTCAGGTACCTCCTTCGGTACCGCGACCACCTTCTGGTCCCGACCCTTGGCGTCGAGTGCGTCGGTGCCCAGAGGGCCGCTGCTGAAGAGCCAGACGGGCTTGCCCGCCAGAACCATCCGATCGCGTCGGACGAGGGCAACCGCCTCCTTGAGCCAGTGGAACATGTAGGCGGCGCTCCCGATAACGAACGCGTCGTACCCTGCAGCGCTCTTGACGGAGGAGACCGGCTGAGCCTTGGCATCGATGCCCGCGGATCTCAGCGTCTCGGCGATCCTTTCGGCGATCCCCTGCGTGGCGCCGTGGCGGCTCGCGTATGCGACGAGGACGTTCATGACAACGCTTCTTTTTGGCTATGGGGCCGACCCTGAGGTTAGGGGCAGTTTGCGTCGAGAAGGGCTTCCAGATCGGCGACGGCTCCTCGCAGCTGATCGTTGGCGCGACCCCACGCCAGCCAGTTGGCGCAGCTTCGCTCCGACCACCCTGTAGTAGTCCCCGGAGCCAGGTCAAATGCCTGGAGGAAGGCCCGCGTTTCCGAGTTGCGAGTCGCTACAACCCGGACGCTGAGACGCCGGAACTCGGCGATATCCATGAAGCCTCCTGCAGCGGACCGCCCCCCGTGCGAGATGACTGTACTCCGGCGCGAGCGCGTTTCAGTTCGACCCGGGGTTTTCATCCTCCCGACTGACGCCTGACCCAGCCTAAATTAGGCGAAAGGAAGTGGCCGGAGTGGCCGTGCTCTCGGCAGGAGGAATCACCATGCCGCTTTTCGGACCTCCCAACGTCGACAAACTCAAGGCGAAGGGAGACGTCGCGGGGCTGATCAAGGCGCTGAGATATGAGAAGGACTCGGGGGTGCGCCACGACGCTGCCTTGGCTCTCGGCAAGATGGGCGACGCCCGCGCCATCGAACCCTTCATCGCCGCCCTCGGAGACCAGAACGGCCTGGTCCGCTGGTCTGCCGCCGAGGCGCTCGGCGCTCTTGGCGACGCCCGCGCCGTGGGACCGCTGATCGTCGCTCTCAAGGACACCAACGCCAACGTGCGTGTGGCTGCCGCGGAGGCGCTCGGCAATATCGGCGACGCCCGCGCCGTGGAACCGCTGATCGCGGCCCTCAACGACGAGGAGTCGGGCGTGCGCGATGCTGCCCTCGCGATCCTTGGCAAGATCGGTGGCGCCCAGGCGGTCGAGCCGCTCCGGATCGCCCTCGGGCATCAGCAGGAGGATGTGCGCACGGCCGACATCTGGGCCGGAGGCAACGGTCGAGAGTCTGCGCAGTAACGCCAGGGCGGCGGTGCTACGCTCAGTGGGTGCTGCTCGGTATCGACCATCTGGTAATCGCGGTTCGCGACCTGGACGATGCGGCCGACGAGCTCGAACGGTGTGTCGGTCTAGCCGCAACCGGAGGCGGCCGACATCCGAAGCTGGGGACGGAGAACCGGCTGGTCTGGCTCGCTGATAGCTACGTCGAGCTGGTCTCGATCGCCGATCCGGGCATCGCCGAGGGATCCTGGCTCGGCGTCCCCACGATCGCGGCGCTCGAACGCGGCGGCGGCCTGGCAACCTGGGCGATCGCGACCGACTCGATCGACGCCGACGTCGCCGCGCTCCGGGAGATCGGCGCAGGATTCGGCGACCCCACGCCGGGCGAGCGCTTGCGTCCCGACGGCGCGGCCGTCCGCTGGCGGCTTGCGATCGGGGGCGCGTTGGGGCCGGCCGAGCCGCCGTTCCTGATCCAGCACGAAGCCTCCTCGGCGGAGTGGACCGAGGCAGATCGGGCGACCCGCAGCGCGGAGCATCATCCGATCGGAGGACCGGTGCGGCTGGAGGTGCTCGAACTCCCAGTCGCCGACGTGCAGACCGCCGGTCGAATGCTTTCCCGGGCCACTGAGCTGCGGTTCCGTCCATCGCTCGCAGGCAGCGGCGCCCGCGATGCCGACCTCGGCCGCCAGATCGTGCGCCTCCGGCCGACGCACGGGACGCCGGTCGCCCCGGGAATCGGGCTGGCGTCGCCCGCCGGCGACGGTCGCTCAGTCAATGCTCTGGGATGCCGTTGGACCGTCCGCCAGGTCTAGGGC
>CAZRUC010000350.1:0-2808 GCA_964603175.1 uncultured Anaerolineaceae bacterium | reverse complement strand
TGCCGCCGAGGCTGATGACGGCGACTTCCGTCGTGCCGCCGCCGATATCGACGATGAGGCTGCCGGTCGGCTCGGCCACCGGCAGTCCGGCACCGATTGCGGCGGCCATGGGCTCTTCGATCAACCCGGCCCAGCGTGCGCCGGCGTTCATGGCCGCGTCTCGCACGGCTCGCTTCTCGACTTCGGTGACGCCCGACGGGATTCCCAGCAGCATTCGGGGACGCGGCACCATGCCCACTCGATCGTGCACCTTGCGAACGAAGTACGCGATCATTTCCTGCGTTACGTCGAAGTCGCTGATGACGCCGTCGCGGAGTGGCCGCACGGCCGTAATGCTCGCGGGAGTTCTACCGAGCATCCGTTTGGCCTCGGCGCCGACGGCGAGGACGCGCTTCGTCCTGGTGTCGATTGCTACGACGCTGGGCTCGCTGATGACGATCCCTCGGTCGCGAACGGTCACAAGCGTGTTGGCCGTGCCGAGGTCGATCCCGATGTCGCGTGAGAAGAAGCCGAGCAGGGCATGAATGCCGAACATGATGCGAGGAGGTTCCTTCCTCGTGATGACTGCCCCACGCTGGGGAGTGGGAAGACGGCTTGGGTAATTCGAGCGACCGGGCGGGCTCGTCGCTCCGGCACCCCGATGGTAGGTCCCCTTCTGTCCGCAGGGACAATCCAGCGGGCCGCACCGACCCGGAAAGCGCCAGCAGTATACCCGGACGCTGAGCGCGAGGCCCTGTGGGTGTGCCGTTACGAGTTTCGGTCGAAGGCGACGCCGCGATCGCGAAGCGACACGAAGCCGTCGCCAGAGACGATGAGGTGGTCGAGGACCTGGATATCGAGCAGCCTTCCCGCGGCGAGCGCCTCTGCGGTGAGACGCAGGTCATCGGGGCTCGGGGTTGTGTCGCCCGAAGGATGGTTGTGGACGAGGATCAGGCCCGACGCGTTGAGGCGGACGGCGTCCCGGAAGAGCTCGCCAATCCGGACCAAGCTCGAGGACACGTTGCCCTGGTAGATGGTTACCAGGCGAATCACGGCGTTACGCGTGTTCAGCAGAACGACCCGGAGCTCCTCCCGCTCCAGGTAGCCCATCAGCGGGACCAACCGCTCTCCGACGTCTCGTGGTGAGCGCACGATCCAGCGACCTGCGGGCCAATCGGACGCCAGCCTTCGTCCGAGTTCGAAAGCCACGGCCAGTTGGGCGGCTCGGACCGGACCCACGCCGGGTACGGCCTTGAGCTCGACGTCGGTGGCTCGCGCCAGCCCGATCAGATTCTCGTGGCGGCGGAGCGCGTCCGACGCGGCATCGACTGCGCTCGTGCCTTGGATCCCCGATCCCCAAAGCACCCCTATCAGCTCGACGACGCTGAGCGCCGCCGCGCCGTGAACCGCCAGGCGCTCTCTCGGACGCTCCGGAGAAAGCGTCAGCTCCGTCTCTCCAGTGGCTCCATTCGTCATCAGCGGTCTCCATTGGGATGAGCGCCCCCGGAGCCGGACGACGGAAGCCCGCCGATTCCTGCCGCCGTCCGACAACCGGGAACGTCTTGGAGACTACGCGGCGGCACTTATCGGCCGACCAACTGCGGCTTCACTGCGGCTCTACGGGACGGCGCTCGCAGCGATCCAGGAGATGATGACGAGTGTCCCGTTGTAGGCGGAATGGAGCGCGCCCGAGGCAAAGATGGATCGTCGTTGGACGTACAGCCAGGCGAGCGCCATCGAGACGGGAATGCGGCCCGCGAAGGCGACCACAGCCACCCTCAGTGCGGTGCCGGGATCGCCGAGATCGACGTTGATGATATGGATGAAGGCGAAGAAGAGCCCTGCCTGCAGGATCGCACGGTGCCGGGTCAACGACCGCGCCCATGCGTTCGTGGCGAAGCCCCTGAAGAAGATCTCCTCTCCGATGGGCGCCACGACCGCCACCGCGACGAGCGTGAAGAGCCGGTCGAGGAAACTCGCGGCACCCGGAACGGGGGACGACGGCGCGATGTCCTGGTTCGTCAACCCGAGCACCGTGATCAACACTCCGAGCAAAAGCAAGGTGGCGACCAGCACCGGGATGAGCAGGAGCAGCGCCCACCCGACATCCTTGACCAGCCGCACGGTCGGTGGCGTGGCGTTGAGCCGGTCCTCGTCACTGACCGGCCCCCAAGGCCCGATCGAGACTTCGTCGCGTCCGAGCGCAAGGCGGCGCGGACGAACCACGTCATGCCAGGTTAGGGCGCCTGGGCGGACCACCAGGAAGTGGACCATCGCCACGTAGCCGATCAGATAGACGAGCAGGCCCAGAAGCGACCCGCCCGCCGACTCGATATCGATCCCGAGATGCGAGAGGATCGTGCGCATGGGGACGGCACTGAGCAGCAGGATGAGAGCCGCAGTCAGCATGAACGGGGACGGGCCGGGGTAGTCGTCCCAGCCGTCCGCGCGCCGTTGCAGCGCCTGGGCCGCCCCGCCCGCAGTCAGACCGGCGGCAAGCGAAAGGATCGTGGCCTCGGCAATCGCCACGCCAACGAAGGCCGGCAGTGCCGGCTTGATCCCGACGATCGCCGCGAGGATCAACCCGCCCAGGGCCGCCAAACCGATTACGGAAAGAAGCCAGCCTGCGGCGTAGAGTCTCGGGGCGGCCCGGCCCTCGAGATCGAAGGTCGATCGGGTGATGCGAGGATGGCGCAGTCGGGGCTCGAGGAGGTCGGGGGGCGGCGCAATGACGGGCGCGGGCCACCAGGCCTGCGGTCCCCACGGCCCCGGTGGCGGTCCCCACGGCCCCGGTGGCGGTCCCCACGGCCCCGGTGGCGGTCCCCACGG
>CAZRUC010000349.1:0-2833 GCA_964603175.1 uncultured Anaerolineaceae bacterium | reverse complement strand
TGGGACATCGACTTGGTCATGTCGATGCCGTGGGCGATGCAGGTGCTGTAGGCGATGACGAGCGAAGTCCCCGGCCACGCGTCCGCTTCGAGGAGCGCCTTGGTGGTGTGCAGGTCGTTGGCCCCCATCGCGATCTGCGCGACGTAGACGTTGCCGTATGCCCGGGCGATCGCGCCGAGGTCCTTCTTTCCTGTGGACTTCCCGGCAGCCGCGAACTTCGCCACAGCGCCGCGCGGAGTGGACTTGGAGGCCTGACCACCCGTATTCGAGTACACCTCCGTATCGAGGACGAGGATGTTGACGTTTCGTCCGGAGCTGAGGACCTGGTCGAGGCCACCGAAACCGATGTCGTAGGCCCAGCCGTCGCCGCCGATGATCCAGACCCCCTGCCGGACAAGGTCGCCCGCCAGCGCGAGCAAGCGCTTCGCGTCGTCGCCCTGCGCGCCGTCAAGATGGGCGAGCTTGTCACGCAACTGGGCGACCCGGGCTCGCTGTAGCTCGATCTCCGGCTCGGTGTCTTGTGCGCTGTCGAGCAGCCCGCGAACGAGCTCCTCGCCGATCGCCGGAGCGAGGCGAGTGACCAGCTGGCGAGCGTGGTCGGACTGAGCGTCGAGGGCGAGCCGCATACCAAGTCCGAACTCGGCGTTGTCCTCGAAGAGCGAGTTGTTCCAGGCCGGCCCTCGGCCCGCGGCGTTCACCGTCCACGGAGTGGTCGGCAGGTTGGCGCCGTAAATCGACGAGCAGCCGGTGGCGTTGGCCACGATCATCCGGTCGCCGAAGAGCTGGCTGATGAGCCTCAGGTACGGTGTTTCGCCGCAGCCGGCACACGCGCCGGAGAACTCGAAGAGCGGCTCCAGGACCTGCGATCCCTTGACGGTGTCGTGCGGGAGCAGGTTCCGGTCGAGCGGGGGGATCGACTGGAAGAAGTCCCAGCGGCCTCGCTCGACGTCGGCGTGGTCCTCGATGGGCTCCATGTTGATCGCCTTGTGGCGTGCCTCGGTCTTGCTCTTGGCCGGGCACACGTCCACGCAGACGCCGCAGCCGGTGCAGTCATCTGGGGCGACTTGAATGGTGAGCAGGTGGTCGGGCAGCTCCCTCGAGCGGAATTCCTTGGTCACGAAGCCCGCCGGGGCGCTCGCGACCGCGGCCGTCGGGAAGACCTTCATCCGGATCGTGGCGTGCGGGCAAACCATGGCGCATTTGCCACAATCGATGCAGATGGACGGATCCCAGATCGGGATCGACTGGGCGATGGCCCGCTTCTCGTACTTCGTCGTGCCGGTCGGGAATGTCCCGTCGACCGGGAACGCGCTCACAGGCAGCTGGTCGCCGTCGCCGGCCATCAGCACCGCGGTTACTTTCTTGACGAAGTCGGGCGCGTCATCGGGCACCGCAAACATGAGCGAGCGATTGCTCTTGGGCTTGCCGAGCGTTACGTGACCGAGCCGACCGATCGAGAGGTCGATGGCCGCGAAGTTGCGATCGACGACTGCCTGGCCGCGCTTCGCGTACGTCTTCTCGACGAAGCCCTTGATGCGGGCGATGGCGTCGGCCGGGGGAAGCACGCCGGCGAGGTGGAAGAAGCAGGGCTGCATGACCGTGTTGATCCGGTTGCCCATTCCCACTTCTTCGGCCACGGCGAAGGCATCGATCACCCACAGATCGATCGCCTTGTCGACGAGTTGCTGCTGGACATTTCGGGGAAGCTGATCCCAGACCTCATCCGGCCCATATGGCGAGTTGAGCAGGAATGTCGCCCCGTGCTTGGCGTACTCGACGATCTTGGTCCGCTCGAGCAGGCCGAATTGATGGCAAGCGACGAAGTCCGCGCCCTCGACGAGGTAGGCGGAGCGGATTGGCTCGGGACCGAACCGCAAGTGCGAGACGGTGACCGACCCCGACTTCTTGGAGTCGTAGACGAAGTAGCCCTGGGCGAACAGGTCGGTGCCCTCGCCGATGATCTTCACCGACGACTTGTTGGCGCCGACGGTGCCGTCCGAGCCGAGCCCGAAGAACATCGCCTGGACCTCGCCGGCCGGGCGGGCGTGGCGGAATTCGGTGTCGATCGGCAGGCTCAGGTGAGTGACATCGTCATAGATGCCGACGGTGAAATGCTTCTTGGGCCGGTCGGTGGCGAGTTCGTCGAAGATCGGCTTGATCATCGACGGGGTCACTTCCTTGGATGACAGGCCGTATCGTCCGCCGACTATCCGCGGCACCGTCGCGAACGGCGGTTCGTCGCTATCCATCTTCTCGGAGATGGCAGCCACGACCTCGAGGTAGAGCGGCTCGCCCACGGCGCCCGGCTCCTTGGTCCGGTCCAGGACGGCGATAGAGCGCACAGTCGAGGGCAAGGCGGCAATCAGCTCGTCGCTCGGGAACGGCTGGAAAAGCCGCACCTTGAGCACTCCGACCTTTTCGCCGGCTGCGACGAGCGCGTCGACGGTCTCTTCGACGGCGCCGATCGCCGACCCCATCACTACGACGACGCGCTCCGCGTCGGGGGCGCCGTGGTAGTCGACGAGCCCGTAACGGCGCCCGGTCCGTTCGGCCAGCTCGTTCATCACGTCCCGGACGATCCCGGGGACGGCGAGGTAGTACGGGTTCGCGGCTTCGCGGGCCTGGAAGAACACGTCGGGGTTCTGCGCCGTGCCCCGGACAACCGGAGAGTCCGGCGTGAGGCCGCGCTGGCGGAACGCGAGGATGTCTTCATTGCGCACAAGGGCGCGCAGGTCGTCGTCCTGAAGAAGAACGATCTTGTTGACCTCGTGCGAGGTGCGGAAGCCGTCGAAGAAGTGGAGGAACGGAACGCGGGCGCGGAGGGTGGCCGCGT
>CAZRUC010000348.1:0-2844 GCA_964603175.1 uncultured Anaerolineaceae bacterium | reverse complement strand
GCGGACGCGGATGCGATCGGCGGCGTGCTGGTCTTCCGTTCGGGCGCTTCGACGGTGGTGGCGGACGCCGCGGATCGGCGAGACGTCCGGAGCGCGCGGCAGGCGCCCGAGCCGGCGGGCGTGGGCTCGGCCGTGGACGCCGTTTGGACGCCACGCCCAGGCGAGGACGAGGGCCCGAAGCGGGTCAACTGAGCGATGCGCGGGCCCCGGCGGCGCGGCGGCGCGCCCACGCGCTTCTCCCGTCTTACTCCTGGAGTGGGTGTTGTGTGGCAGACTCACCGGGAATCCCCGCCGTCGCCGGCGGTTGGGGCCCGCGAGCCCCGAGAGTGCCCGATCACACGCCCAAAACTGGGCCGCACGACTGAATCCGCCGCCGACGCTCCCGTAGCCGACGCCCAGGCCGCGATACCCCACTTACTACCCAGGCCATGAGTAAGACGGGAACTGCCGGACGGGTCCCGAGCATCGACCGCCTGGCCTGCCCCGCCGGCGCCCTGCCGGACCCGGAATTCCGGCGTGCAGGCCGGCACCACGGTATCGTGCAGGCGTGAGGTTCGAATTAGTCCAGGAGAGAGTGGCGGCGCTGCCGCGGGAGTTGCCCGCCGCGCCGGCCATCCTGACCCCGATCAGACTCGATGCGCTCGACGACGCCCCAAACGCCGCGAACCCGGAGTCGTTTCGCCGTGGCCGCCCCGCCGCGGTACTCGTTCTGCTGTTCCCCGACGCCGAGGGCCAGGCCCGCGTCCTGCTGACCGCGCGCGTCGCCCACATCAGCACGCACGCCGGCGAGGTGAGCTTCCCGGGCGGTTCGGCCGATCCCGAGGACGCCGATCCCATGGCCACGGCCCTGCGCGAGGCGGCCGAAGAAGTCGGCCTCGACCCCGAAGCCTGCGGACTCAAAGTGACGGGCGTTCTGGAAGTGTTCCCGCTCACCGTGTCGGGGTTCCGCATCACCCCGGTCGTGGCGGTTGCGGAAAGGCGGCCGGAGTGCGACCCCGCGCCGGACGAGGTGGCGCGAATCATCGAGGCGCCCGTGGAGGCGTTCCTGCCCGACGCGCCCGTCGAACTGGAGGAGCGGACGATCCGCCAGCGCTTGATCCGTTACGGCGTGTACCCGGTCGAGGGCGAGCGAGTCTGGGGCGCCACAGCCCGGATGCTCGGTCAGCTGGGCGCGCTCCTGGCCACCGACCTGGGGCCCTCCCCGACGCCGCCGGCACGGGATGCGGGCACACTCGCCACGGAGCCGAACGTCCGAGCCGCATCGACGGCCGACCAGCCGGCGATCCAGAACTTCCTGGAGGCGCTGGCGCCCGAGCTGGCTCATGCCCTCCCGCCGGCGTCGGAGTTGCTTCTCGCCGAAAGCTCGGGCGAACTCGTGGGCCTGGCCAGCTGGGCGCCGTGGGACCGAGACCGCGGCCCAGAGGACCCGCGGGGCTTCGACGGCCTCACTTTCGCGGCCGAAGACCGGCCCGCCGAGCTCACGCTGCTCGCGGTGGCGCCGCGCTTGCGGGGCCACGGCATCGGACGAGGGCTGACCACTGCCATCGCACATGCCGCTCGGGCGGCCGGATCGCGCTATCTGCTCGCCTGGACGCTCTCCGATGCCGCGATCCACCCGTCGTCGATCGCCACCCGCGCATTCTTCCGTTCGAACGGCTTCGTGGATCTGGTCGTCGATCGCCACTACCTCGCGCGCGGCGAAGACCGCCTGCTCCTCTCGCGCCCCCTCGACTGACCTACCAGGGCTCCTTCTCGGGCGATTTCCGATCCGGGGGCGGGAAGACCGGGACCGGCTCCGATGCCAGCGAACCTCCCAACGAGTCGGGCTGGACGGCCGCGAGCGATCCCACCGGCGCTTCCAGCAGCGGGGTATCTGCCGCCTTGGCCGCGAATTCCACGACGATGGCCCGCATGGGCGTTAGCTCAGTCCAGGCCGCGTGAACCACGTTCGGGGGCCAGACGACTGCTTCGCCGGCCGCGACTCGGACCACTTCCTCGCCCACCTGGACGAAGCCACCGCCCTCGATGACCACGAAGTAGGCGAGGTTCGGGTTCTCGTGCGGCGCGATGGCGCCGTGGGGGCGAAAGGCAAGTTCCTCGATCGCGCCCCGTTCGTCGCCGTGAATGGGCTCGCCGCTGACACCCTGCGTGCCCGCGGGACCTTCCGGGCGCCGATGACCAATGCCGAACCGGCGGATGTCCATGTCGGAGCCGCCTCGTCTACGGGCGCGTTGTTCGCGCCACGGTGCTAGCGGCGGCGGCGCTTGCTCTTCGGCACTGCCTTGGCACGGATCGTGGTCTCGGGATGAGAGACGCGGGTCCGCTGGAAGTAGCGCTGCCGGGCGAGGCGCTGCTCGTAGGCATCGATCAGCGGCGGGAAGTGGATGAAGCGCACCCAGATGAAGAGCGCCGCGCCGCCGACCATGGAGGGCAGGACGAAGATGAAGTCGAACTGGAAGAGGGCGCACATCGCGATCACGCCGAAGACGCCGATCGAGGTCCACAGGAGCCACTCGTTCAGGTCGAGGAACACCGAGTAGTTGCGCAAACGCCGGCCCTGGAAGTTGTACAGAACGATCGAAAGGACCAGCAGGACGACTGCCAGCTCCCACGTGGCGGCGTAGATCGGCGAGAAATTCGTGGGGTTGAACGCCACCCATAGGAGCGACACGAAATTGGCGAGAACATCGATCATTTGCGCCGGTCCTCCGGTGAACGGCTATCCGGGACGGTGGTAGAAGTGGCGATGATGTTAGCGCAGCGGAAGTCGGCCTCGCCTGATGGCCCGCCGCGGAGTCTAGCGGAGTATGCCATGCCCGGACGGTATACTCGGCGCCATCCGGA
>CAZRUC010000347.1:0-2854 GCA_964603175.1 uncultured Anaerolineaceae bacterium | reverse complement strand
CCGTACGTGCTCGGGTAGAACGCGGTGTGGAACTCTCCGAAGGCCGCGAAAACAAGTCCCACCGACAGGAAGCCATCTCCCATCGCGCCCGTGCGTCGATGGTGCCGCCGGGTCAGCTCGGCCGCCAGCACGAACAGCCCACCCACGACCAGGTGCAGCCACACGCCAAGCGCGGTCGGAGAAGGCGGCACGGGCTGGAAGCTCGGCCAGGTCGGCAGGTTGGAGAGGATGAAGACGCTGCTCAGTGGGGGCACGTAGGGGCTCCACGCACTGGCGAATTGGATGATCGCGAGAAGAGCGAAGGCGGGGCCCAGCAGGATGAGCCATTGGTGGCGGACTCGGATGCCTCGGAGGGACACCGCGGCGCCGAATACCAGGAGCACGCCAGCCATGAGGTGTCCGGCCGCGGTGATCTGCGGCTGAGCCTCGCGAGGCATGTTCAACCCGAAGTCGGAGATCGCGACGTCCAGCCGTCCCACGATGAAGAGCAGGCTGGCCCCGCTGGCTATTGCCAGAACCAGGAAGGCCGACGCCTGGAACAGGGCCACCGGGGCTCCGATCTCGCGGAAGCGGACCCAGGCTACGACGGCGACCCCGAGCGCCACGACGGTCGCGAAGGTGTCAAGGACGAGGTCCAGGCCGGCTTCGACGTGCTGGCCGCCCAGCATCGGCAGAAACACGACTGCTGCGGACACCGAGGCCAGGACGATGATGACTCCCGCCAGGACAGCGTCCAGCCGGTCGAGCCGAGTGACCCGCACGAGGTTCTGAGACAAGAGCACGGGGCGAATGATAGGCGTGCCGCATAGGGGGAGCGGCCTCATCGCCCAAGAGCGCGGTGGGCCGCCCGCTTGCGTCAGTCGGTCTGGATGGGCATCCGGCTGATCTCGGGGTCGGTGAATATGTCGAGCTCGTCGCGACTCTTCGTCGAGAACTCCGAGACGACGGCGCCATCCGGTCCGCCCTGGAACCAGTGCTTCGTATTCGGCGGCACGGTGAACTGCTCGCCGGGATGGAGCACTATCTCTCGCGTGGCCGTGTAGGCGCCGCGATCCGCGCGCACCGGGTGCGCCATGGGATTCGCGGTCGGCTCACCGCCCTCGACGTGCAGGTAGACGACGCCTTTCCGGACGCGGAAGGTTTCTTCCTTGCCCGGGGTGCCGTCGACCGGCGGGTGGCGGTGCTCGGCGCAGGTTTGGTTCGGGAACAGCACCAGCTCCTTCGCGCAGACGCGGTCGGTGTTGACGTAGACGACGATCTCGGTCCCGAGATGTTCGAGATCGCCCAGACCGAAGTCCACCACCTCGATCGCCGCGCGTTCGGCAGGCGTGATCACCAACCCAGCTGCGGCGAGCATCTCGGAGGCACGAAAGCGGGCCTGCTGCACCTGAGCCGCGGTCAACATAGCGTCCTCAGCCTCCCGAGCTGGAGCCGATCCCTCGGCACCGGGCCGGTGTCGATCGTCGCTGTCGAAGCATAACCTGGAGGCTGTTCCAGACCGAGCTACGTGCGATAGTTGCAGTCGCGGTCGGCAGAGTTGGAGAGGCGTCAGATGGACGGCGTGACCTGCGTCGGTGGAACATTGGCCGACATTTTGGCGCGCCCGGTGGGGGTAATGCCGAACCCCGGACGTATCGAACTCGTCGATGAAATGAGGCTCGCGCCCGGCGGTTGCGCGGTGAACTCGGCCAGCGCGCTCACTCGTCTCGGGGTTCCGGCCCGCCTCATCGGCCGGATTGGGCGTGACGGTCTCGGCGACTTCCTCGTCCGAACCCTCGTCGAGCGCGGGGTCGATGTCGCGGGTCTCGCCCCGACAGACACGGGAACGTCCGCGAGCATGGTCTTTGTCTCAGCCGGCGGCGAGCGCTGCCTGCTCCACACCCTTGGCGCCATGGGCACGTTCGACTCCACCGACATCGATTGGTCCCAGGCGGCTCGCTCGCGAGTCTTCTTCGTAGCCCAGTTCGGGCTTCTCGGGCGTTTCGACTGGTCGGCGGCGAGCGCACTGTCGCGGGCGCGGCAATCCGGGATGCTGACTGCCCTGGACACCGTCTGGGACGCGACCGGGAAGCTCTCCGAAAAAGTCGGACCCTGCTTGCCGTTCCTCGACTATTTCCTGCCGAGCTACGACGAGGCGAAGGCGATAAGCGGCCTGAGCGACCCTCGCGCGATGGCGCGAGCCTTCCAGGATCGGGGCGTGGGCACGGTCGGGATCAAGCTCGGCCAGGACGGCTGTTACCTGCGCGGGACGGACGGCGAGGAGATCTCCGTGCCCCCGTTCCCGGTGACGGCGGTCGACGCGACTGGAGCAGGCGATGCGTGGTGCGCAGGGTTCATCGCCGGAGTCCTATCCAGGCGCGATCTCGCCGAGTCGGGCCGTCTGGGAAACGCGGTCGCGGCCTGCTGCGTGACAGCCCTCGGTGCGTACGACGGAATCCGGACGATGGCTGAGACACTGGCCTTCATGGGAGGAGTCGCGTGAGGTCCGTTCAATTCGGAGTTTTCGTGCCACAGGGCTGGATCATGGACCTCGTCGACATCGGGGATCCTGTCGAAAAGTACGAGGCCATGACACGCGTTGCCCAGACGGCGGAGCGGCTCGGCTTCGATTCCGTCTGGCTGTTCGACCACTTCCACACCTACTACAAGCCCGTGCTCGAAACGACCTTCGAGTGCTGGACCTCCACCGCGGCTCTGGCCCGCGACACCAGCCGCATCCGCATCGGCCAGATGGTCACCTGCAACGGCTATCGCAACCCCGCGCTGATGGCCAAGATGGCCTCGACAGTGGACGTCTTGAGCCACGGCCGGCTCGACTTCGGCATCGGCGCGGGCTGGTACGAGCACGAGTACA
>CAZRUC010000346.1:0-2856 GCA_964603175.1 uncultured Anaerolineaceae bacterium | reverse complement strand
AGTAGTCCACGCGCTTGCCGAGCAGGTTCTGGCGGAACCGGCCCTGCTTGCCCTTTAGCATATCGGACAGGCTCTTTAGGCGGTGGTTGCCTGTGCCGGCGATCGCTCGGCCGCGGCGGCCGTTGTCGATCAGGGCATCGCAGGCTTCCTGGAGCATCCGCTTCTCGTTGCGGATGATGATCTCCGGAGCGCCCAGCTCCAGCAGTCGCTTGAGCCGGTTGTTGCGGTTGATCACGCGCCGGTAAAGGTCGTTGAGGTCGGAGGTCGCAAAGCGGCCGCCGTCGAGCTGGACCATCGGGCGCAGGTCCGGGGGAATGACCGGGATGACCGACAGGATCATCCATTCGGGGCGCGTGCCGGAGCGGCGGAACGCCTCGATCAGGCGCAGCCGCTTGATAGCCTTCTTGCGGCGCTGACCTGAGGTGGTGCGAACCTCCACATGGAGGGACTTGGCCAGGTCCTCGAGCTCCATCCGCATGATGATGTCGCGGACGGCTTCAGCACCCATGGCGGCGTGGAAGATCCGGCCGCCCTTGCTGCCCGAACCGTAGCGCTCGTCGAGGTAGCGGAAGTCGTTCTCGGACATGGTCATCAGCGACTTGATCGACTCGATTTCGTCGCGCTGCTTGCGGATGTCGTCCTTGGCGCCTTCGGCGTCGCGGCGCAGGCGCTCGCGCTCGGTTTCGAGCTCGGCGTCGTTGGCCAGTTCCAGGTCGCCGATCTTCTGGGCGACGCTGCGTTCTTCGTCGGCCTCGCGGGCCTGGATTTCGGCCGTGACGCGCTCGCTCTCGGCGGCCACGATCTTGCGGAGGGCGGCTGTCGCTTCCTTGCCGGCCTTGTCGCCGGCGGCGACGACGATCTCACCGGTGATCGAGAACGCGACGGCCTCGGCGGCCGCTTCCTTGCCGAGCGCGGTCAGGCGCTGCTCGACTTGCTGAGCGGCTTCGATTACTTCTTCGGTGCGGGACGTGCGCTGCTGCTCGAGCTCGCGCTTGGTTGCCGCGAGGGTCGAGTTCAGCTCGTCCTTCTGGCGGTGGAAGCGGGCTCGGAGCTCGTCTTCGAGATCGCCCAGAGCCTTGCCGCCCTTGCCTCCCCTGCCCTCGGCCTCGTCCTCGAGCGCGGCCAGCGCTCGCTTACGAGCGTCCTCGTCGACGTGTGTGACGATGTAGAGAGCGAAATAGAGGATGCGCTCGAGATTCCGCGGGCTGATGTCCAGCAGAATTCCAAGCCGCGAAGGCGTGCCCTTGAAATACCAGATATGGCTGACGGGGCTGGCCAGCTGGATGTGGCCCATCCGCTCGCGACGAACCTTGGAGCGGGTGACCTCGACTCCGCACTTGTCGCAGATGATGCCCTTATACCGAATCCGCTTGTACTTGCCGCAATAGCACTCCCAGTCCTTGGTGGGACCGAAGATGCGCTCGTCGAAGAGGCCGTCCTTCTCCGGCTTGAGCGTGCGGTAGTTGATCGTTTCGGGCTTCGTGACCTCGCCGGAGGACCAGTCCCTGATCTGCTCGGGACTGGCCAGCGAGATACGGATCGCGTTGAAGTTATTGACCTCGAGCATTGCTCTCCTCCGCGCCGCCGCCTGGCTCAGCGACGCAGTTCGGACCGGGGGCGGGCGACGCCTGGCTGGCCGGGCACAGGAGCCACGTCATACGTGCAGTGATCAGTCTTCGAACCCAGCGAGGTTGATGCCTCCAAGGTCCGGCATCGGGTAGGTGCCCGAGTCTTCGGCGAAACGAATTTCTTCGTCGTTTTCGTTGAGTATTTCTACGTTGAGCCCCAAGCTCTGGAGCTCCTTTATGAGGACCTTGAACGACTCGGGTACACCCGGCGCCTGGATCTCCTCGCCCTTGACGATCGCCTCGTAGGTCTGGACGCGACCCATGACGTCGTCGGACTTGACGGTAAGCAACTCTTGAAGGATGTTCGCGGCGCCATAGGCCTCGAGGGCCCAGACCTCCATCTCACCGAAGCGCTGGCCGCCGAACTGGGCCTTGCCGCCCAGAGGCTGCTGCGTGATGAGGCTGTACGGTCCTGTGGACCGGGCGTGGATCTTGTCCTCCACCAGGTGGTGGAGCTTGAGCATGTAGATGTAGCCGACCGTGATAGGGCGATCGAATGTCTCGCCCGAACGACCGTCGCGGAGCACGATCTTGCCGTTTTCCGGCAGGCCGGCCTCGCGCAGCTCGTCGCGGATCTGCTCCTCGGTCGCCCCGTCGAAAACGGCCGTCGCCGCTTTGAGGCCGCGCTCGTGGAGCGCCCATCCGAGATGCGTTTCGAGGATCTGTCCGATGTTCATTCGGCTCGGCACCCCGAGCGGGTTCAGGACGATGTCGACGGGTGTGCCGTCGGGCAGGTACGGCATGTCCTCGACCGGTAGCACCTTGGCGATGACGCCCTTGTTGCCGTGCCGTCCGGCCATCTTGTCGCCGACGCTGATCTTGCGCTTCTGGGCCACCGAGACACGCACCAGGCGGTTGACGCCCGGCATGAGCTCGTCGCCTTCCTCGCGGCTGAAGATGCGAACGTCCACGACCTTGCCACGCTCGCCGTGAGGCAGGCGGAGCGACGAGTCCTTCACTTCCCGGGCCTTCTCACCGAAGATCGCACGCAAAAGGCGCTCTTCGGCAGTCAGCTCGGTCTCGCCCTTCGGGGTGATCTTGCCCACCAGGATGTCGCCCGGCTGGACCTCAGCTCCGATGTAGACAATCCCTTCCTCGTCGAGGTCCTTGAGGGATTCCTCTCCGACGTTGGGGATGTCGCGCGTTATCTCTTCGGGCCCGAGCTTGGTGTCTCGGGACTCCAGCTCGTGCTTCTCGATGTGGATGCTGGTGAAGAAGTCTTCCTTGA
>CAZRUC010000345.1:0-2858 GCA_964603175.1 uncultured Anaerolineaceae bacterium | reverse complement strand
GATGGTGATGGTCCTGATCATCGGCCTCATCGGCACGCTGATCTGCGTCAACGCCGTCGGCTACATGCGCGACTACCACCGCGCCAGCCCGATGACCCGAGGCCGGCGGAATGTCTTCTTCGCACTGCTCTTCGTCTTCCTGGCGGGCATGTTCGGGCTGGTCACGTCGAACTACCTGCCGATGATGCTGGTCTTCTGGGAGGTCACGACCCTCTGCTCGTTCCTGCTGATCGGCTACACCCGGACCGAGGAGACGATCGGCTACGCCTTCAAGGCACTCAACATGAACCTCCTCGGCGGCCTGGGGTTCGGACTGGCGATCGCGCTTCTGTCGAACCAGCCGAACGGCCTCGATCTCGCCAAGCTGACCGCCGGACCGGTCTCGGGCACGCTTCTGGCGGCGGTCGCGCTGCTGGCATTTGCGGGCATAACCAAGAGCGCCCAGATGCCGTTCAGTTCCTGGTTGATCGGCGCGATGTACGCCCCGTCCCCCACTTCGGCCTTGCTCCACTCGAGCACGATGGTCAAGGCCGGCGTATTCCTGCTTCTTCGCCTCTCGCCGGCCATGTCCGGGTCGACTGTCGGCTACCTGGTGACCTTCGTGGGCCTGGTGACCTTCCTGATGGTCTCACTGGTGGCAGTCACCGAGCAGAACACGAAGAAGGTCCTCGCCTACTCGACGATCGGCAGCCTGGGCCTGATCGTCGGCTGCGCCGGCATCGGCACTCCCGAACTCGCCTGGGTCGGCGTCATGATCATCATCTTCCACGCCCTGGCGAAGGGCCTGATGTTCCTCCTGGTCGGAACCATCGAGAACAGGCTCTACACCAAGGACATGGAGAACTTCGACACACTGATCAGCCGGCTGCCGAGAGTCAGCGTGCTGGCTCTGGCCGGCATGGCCGGCATGTTCATCGCGCCGTTCGGGATCGTGGTTGCCAAGTGGGCCGCGATCAAGGCCTTCCTGCTCGTTCCGGGCGGCCAGGGCGCGGTGATGATCGTGATCATGGCCTTCGGCAGCTCCCTCACGCTGTTCTACTGGGGCAAGCTGCTGATCAAGGTGCTCTCGATGCGGAGCATCACGGACTACGAACTCTCGATCGAGAAGCGCATCTCGCGCTACGAGTGGCTGACCGAAGGCGCGCTCGCGGTGGGCGTCATCGCCGTCACGGCATCGATCGGCTTGATCTCCGACAAGGTCGTCGGCCCGTACGCGCTGTCCGCCTTCGCCGCCGGCCCCCGGACACTGCCCGTGATCGACCCCGCAATGCTGGTCGTGATGCTTGCCGCCGTCCTCTTCCTGCCGCTCGTGGCCGTGTGGGCCTCGCACCGCCGCTACGACGAGGCCGACTTCTATACGAGCGGCCGCTCTGCCAACGCCGCCCACTCGATGGGCGCGGCGCTCGGTAGCTCGAGATCCGTGTCGCTGCGCAATTACTACCTCGACGGCGTGATCAACGGGGCCCTGATGTTCCGCGTCGGCACTCTGGCCTGCGCCGGCATCCTCGGGGCCATGGTCCTCACCGGAATGGTGGTTCGCTGATGACACCGGCAATCTACGGCATCCTCTTCCTCGCCCTGGCGCCGATCTTCGGCGGGCTCCTCGCCGGAGTCGATCGGATCGTCAGCGCCCGAATGCAGGGCCGCGTCGGCCCGCCGCTCCTGCAGCCGTTCTACGACATCGGCAAGCTTCTGCAGAAGCAGGCCCGCCAGGTCAACCCCGTCGTCGAGCCGCTGCTGCTGGGCCACGTCGGCTTCATGGCCGTGACCGGAGCTCTCCTGCTCAGCGGCACCGACCTCATCTTCATCGCCTTCGTCTTCGCCCTTGCGGCCCTCTTGCTGGTCCTCGCCGCAGGGTCCGTCAACTCGCCTTACAGCTTCGCCGGAGCCGAGCGCGAGCTCGTCGTGCTGCTAGCGTCGGAGCCTTTCTTCATCCTGATGATGGCCGGCGTCTGCAAGGTGACCGGCGCAAGCACGTACGCGGGCGTCCTGGCCTCGTCACAACTCGTGGCGGTACAGCTGCCCGGGGTGCTGCTGGCCTTCCTGCTCGTCGCCACTATCAAGCTGCGCAAATCGCCGTTCGATATCTCCATCTCGCACCACCCCCACCAGGAGCTGGTCAGCGGCCTGACGACGGACATGTCCGGCAGGCTCCTGGCATACGTGGAGCTGGCCCACTGGTACGAGTCGGCGCTGCTTTGCGCGTTCATGGTCTTGCTGTTCAACTGGAGCGTGCCGCTCGGCCTGCTCGCCTTCGCGATCGCCTACGCCTTCGAGGTCCTGATCGACAACTCGACGTCACGCGCCAAGTGGCAACTCGTCCTGCGCTCCACGTGGGCAGCTACGCTCCTTTTCTCGGGAGGCAACGTACTCGCTCTCTTCCTGATGGGCAGGTAACCCAATGTCCTTCTTCAGCAAATCGCCCTGGATCTTCCACTACGACGGATCGAGCTGCAACGGCTGCGACATCGAGGTCCTGGCCTGCTTGACGCCGTTGTATGACGTCGAACGGTTTGGCGTGGTGAACACCGGCAACCCCAAGCACGCCGACATCCTGCTCGTTACCGGCAGCGTGAACGAGCGGAATATCGAGATAATCCAGAACCTCTACCGCCAGATGCCCGACCCCAAGGTCGTGGTGGCGGTTGGCGCCTGCGCCTGCTCCGGCGGCATCTTCGCCCGGGCCTACAACATCCAGGGCGGCATCGACAAGGTGATCCCGGTGGACGTCTACGTCCCCGGCTGCGCCGCCCGACCCGAGAGCATCATTGACGGCGTCGTCCAGGGAATCGCGGCGCTGGAAGCAAAGCGGAAGAAGACGGCCTGATGGACAACCCAACGTTCCTCGCTCGCGTCGA
>CAZRUC010000344.1:0-2861 GCA_964603175.1 uncultured Anaerolineaceae bacterium | reverse complement strand
AGTAAGAGGAGCCGGACGCAGGCATGGCCGAACGGAAGCGCGCCACCAAGCAGCGCCGCAGGGAAAAGAAGAACGTGCCCCAGGGGCACGTTCACATCCAGGCGAGCTTCAATAACACGATCATCACGATCACCGATCCCAACGGCAACGTGATCAGCTGGGGCTCTGCCGGCGTGGCCGGCTTCAAGGGCTCCCGCAAGAGCTCGCCGTATGCCGCGGCGCTCAGCGCCGACCAGGCCGCCAAGAAGGCCATGGAACACGGCATGCGCCAGGTCGAGGTTTACGTGAAGGGCCCCGGCGCAGGCCGGGAGCAGGCGATCCGATCGCTCCAGGCCGCGGGCCTCGAAGTGAACGCGATCACCGACGTCACCCCCGTTCCACACAACGGATGCCGCCCGCCCAAGCGGCGTCGAGTCTGAGCAGGACGCACGAATGGCCCGTTACACCGATCCAGTCTGCCGTCTCTGCCGTCGAGAAGGCGCCAAGCTCTTTCTCAAGGGCACTCGCTGCTACTCCAAGAAGTGCTCGTTCGAGCGGCGCCAGGCGCCTCCCGGTCAGCACGGCGTTCGCCGCCGCAAGGTCGGCGACTACGGAATGCAGCTTCGCGAGAAGCAGAAGATTCGCCGTACGTACAGCGTTCTCGAGCGCCAATTCCACGGCTACTTCGAGGTGGCCAATTCCACGCCGGGCGTGACCGGCGAGAACCTTCTGCGGATGCTCGAATTGCGCTTCGACAACGTCGTTTACCGAATGGGGTTCGCGGCGTCACGCGCCGAGGCACGCCAGATGGTGGGTCACTCCCACTTCGCGTTGAACGGCCGCGTCTCCGGCATTCCATCGCAGCAGCTCAAGCCGGGCGACCGGGTCGAGGTGCGCGAGACCCATCGAACTCGTGAGCCCTTCAAGGAGGCGCCGGACATCATCCGCTCGCGCCAGATCCCTGAGTGGCTCAGCGTCGATGCAGCGAAGCTTTCAGGCGCCGTGTTGACCGCGCCCCGCCGCGACCAGATGCCGCTCGACCTCAACGAGCAGCTCGTGGTCGAGTACTACTCGAGGTAACGCACGCCGATGATCGAACTCGAGAGTCCGCAGATAGCGCCGGTCGAAGAGCTCGGCTCGTACGCGAAGTACGAAGCGAGCCCGCTCCCGGCCGGCTATGGCGTTACCTTGGGCAACGCCCTACGCCGGGTCATGCTGTCCTCGCTGGAAGGCGCGGCAGTCACGGCCATCCAGATTCGTGACGTATACCACGAATTCACGAGCATCCCGGGCGTGAAGGAGGACGTGACTCAGATCGTCCTCAACGTCAAGAAGCTTCGTCTCAAGAGCTTCGCGACCCATCCGGTCCAGCTCAAGCTCATCAAGAGTGGGGCCGGTGCCGTGACGGCTGCCGACATAGCCGAGTCGGCCGATGTGGAAGTCGTAAACACCGACCTTCACCTCATGACCCTCGACTCCGACGACACGACGATCGAGATGGATCTCACCGTGGAGAAGGGCGTCGGCTACCTCGCCGCAGAGCGTGCCGAGTCGAACCCGATCGGCGTCATCCCGGTCGACGCGATCTTCACGCCGGTCCGCAAGGTCAACTACTCGATCGAGAACACCCGCGTCGGTCAGATGACCAACTACGACAAGCTCACGATCGAGCTCGAGACAGACGGCACCATTTCGCCCGAGGAGGCCCTCGGTCGAGCGGCAGACATCCTCGTTCGCCAGTTCTCTCTGTTCGCCAATATCGGCCTCGTCGCCGTCGGCACCGATCGAGTCGCGACGAACGTCCCGCAGCTCCCTCCGAACATGCTCGACATGCCGATCGAGGAGCTGGACCTGCCGATGCGGGCATACAACTCGCTCAAACGCAACAACATCGTCAAGGTCGGCCAGCTGCTCCAGCTCTCCGACGACGATCTGCTGCGGATGCGCAACTTCGGCAAGAAGTCCCTCGATGAGATGAAGGAGCGCCTGCGAATGCGCGGCTTCATCCTTCCCGAGTCCGAAGACTCGTCTCTAGTGGAAGACGTCGAGGATGTCGAAGAGGAAGAGCAGTTCGACGATCTGCCCCCTGAGGAGGCCTGAGCAATGGCCCATCGAATCGGCGGCCGGAAGCTCAGCCGCAAGCAGGGACCGCGCCTGGCGCTTTACAAGAACCTGACCGTATCGGTCCTGCGATACGAGCGCGTCCAGACTACCGAGGCCAAGGCCAAGGAGATCCAGCCGCGCGTGGAAAAGATGATCACCCTTGCCAAGCGAGGCGATTTGGCCGCGCGACGCGCAGTGGTGGCCTGGTTTCCGAACGAGCCCCTGGTGGTCCGGAAGCTTTTCGACGAAATCGCTATCAAGTACGCCGATCGGACCTCGGGGTTCACCCGGATCGTCCATCTCGGCCAGCGTTATGGTGACGCCGCTCCGATCGTTCAAATCGAGCTTGTCTAGAATCTAGTCATGAGTCGCTCCGCCATCGCAGGAATGCGCCGGCAGGGTGGCAACAGGTGAGTACCCGAGAGGGTGCGCCCGCGCGCTACATGGCGCGGGTTGAATACGACGGCACGGACTTCGCCGGGTTTCAGGTTCAGCCGGAGGCTCGGACGGTCCAGGGGGAGCTCGAAGCCGCGCTGGCGCGGATCTGCGACGGAAGTCGGGTCCGAGTCGATGCGGCGGGCCGCACTGATGCCGGAGTCCACGCTTTCGGGCAAGTGATCGCATTCACCGATCCGAGAGGGCGACCGGCGGAGGAGCTGGCGAGGGCGCTAGACGCCCTGCTGCCAAGGGACGTAGCCATACATACGGTGCGGCGGGTCCCGGACGGGTTCCATCCACGCCACGCGGCGCGATATCGGGAGTATCGCTACACCGTCTGG
>CAZRUC010000343.1:0-2866 GCA_964603175.1 uncultured Anaerolineaceae bacterium | reverse complement strand
GCCTGGTACGGGTTGAACTCGATGTTCACCTTGGCCACGATGTGGTACTTCTCGTTGATGATCCAGATGATGTCGGCTTCGTAGTTGATGGCCGACGAACCGCGCAGGTGGAAGTTGCGCAGGCGTTGTGCCTTGAGGCCTTCCTTGTCGGCAGCCACGATCGAGATCATCGCCACTTCCTCGGACAAGGCGATGTCCTTCAGGCCGTTGACCACGTACGTGACCTTCTCCGATTCCGTGTCCGGTTCCGGATGCATGGGCACCTTCTGGAGGTAGTCCACCACCACGAGCAGCCGCCGATCGCCCGAGAGCTCCCGATGCTGCTGGACGAGCTTTCGAAGGTTGTCGATGGTGCTGGCAGTCTGGGAGCCGCGGAGCAGGAAGAGGTTCTGACCGTAGCGTGCGATTCGATCGAGACTGGGTCGAAGCCTCGGATTGGCAGTCAGCCCAGCCCCCCCGGTTCCCTCCGCCATCCACGAAGCCATGATTTCGCGGCGCACGTCCTGGATCTTGATCGCGCCCGTCTTCTGAGGGAGATGCGCCAGGGCGGACTCCAGGGCTACCAGCCTGTTCAGGAGGTATTGCTCTTCGTGTTCGAAGCAGACGTACAGCACGTTCGCCTGGCCGCTGGAGGCTACGTTGCGCGCCATCTGGAGCGCCATAGTCGTCTTGCCGGTGCCCTGTGCCCCTCCGATGAGCAGCAACTCCCCAGCCCGGAGGCCGCCGCCGATCGTCTTGTCCAGCAAGCCGAAGCCGAGCGGAAGGGGCTGGTACTCCCCCATCCGCCCCGTGGCCATGTTGTCGCTGAGATCCACGAGCACGTCCAGGGCTGAGCGCGGGACCATGCTTCCGTTGTCGGTGTCAAGGCGCCAGGATCGCTGCTCGGGGCTAGCCTCCGGGTCCTGCGAGCGATCGGTAGTCGTCACTGGTGCCTCCAGCCGCGTCCAAGTCGGTGCGGAACGAGCGGCATGGTAGCAGTGCTCCGACTATCGGCGCACCTATCTGGACTGCACACAGCCGCTAACGCTGCAGCCATCATGCGCGGTCGGAGGGGGTGCCGCCAATAGGCCATTGTGCGAGGTCAGCCAGTTCCCGCCAGTACCCGGCGATGGCGCGGATGCCGGTTTCGTAGTTGGCCATCGACATCCATTCGTTTGGTGCGTGGAACTGGCCGTCCGGCGGGGCGAAGCCCAGGAGCACCGTCCGCAGGCCCAGTATCGACTCGAAGCTCGAGCAGACGGGCACGGATCCGCCTTCCCGCGTGTACAGCGGGGCCACGCCGAAGCTGGCCTCAATCGCTCTGGCGGCCGCCTGCGTGGCAGGATGATCGATCGGAGTCGTACTCGGCTTGCCGTCGCCGAGCCTTTGGATCGAGTATCGGACCGTCTTTGGGGCAATCTCTGCGATGTACGCGGCGACGTGCTGAAAAACCTTCTCGGGGTCCTGATCGGCCACGAGACGGCAGCTGATCTTGGCGTGCGCATGCGCCGGAATGATCGTCTTTGGCCCTTCGCCTTCGAAGCCGCCCCAGATGCCGTTGACGTCCAGTGTCGGCCGCATGCCCAGGCGCTCGAGAACGGTATAGCCCGGTTCGCCGATGAGGGCCGGCACGCCTAGAGAGTCGCGGTATGTCTCTTCGTCGAACGGCAGACTCGCCAGTGCCTCGCGCTCGATGGCGCTGGGCTCGGCCACGTCGTCGTAGAAGCCGGGCACGCTCACGCGGCCGTCGGGGCGCTTGAGCGCTGCCACGATCTGGCACAAGACGTTGACCGGGTTGTCCACGGCCCCGCCGTATCCCCCCGAATGCAGATCGACGCGGCTGCCGAACACGTCGAGCTGGAAGTAGGTCAGGCCACGCAAGCTCACGGTGATGGAAGGCAGGTTGCCCTCGAAGAAGCTCGTGTCGGATATGACCGCGAAATCGGCCTTGAGGCGGTCGCGGTTGGCATTGAGCCAGTCATCGAGGTGGATCGAACTCGATTCCTCCTCGCCTTCGAAGATGACCTTGACGTTCACCGGAAGCCTGCCGCGAGTCGCCAGCAGAGCTTCGATGGCCCGCAAGTGCATGTGGACCTGGCCCTTGTCATCCGAGGAGCCGCGGGCGAGCATCCGGCCGTCGCGAACGACCGGTTCGAATGGCGGCGAGTCCCACAGGTCGAGCGGATCCGCGGGCTGGACGTCGTAGTGGCCGTACACGAGCACGGTCGGGGCTCCGGCGGCCCCGAGCCAGTCGCCGTAGACCACAGGGTGGCCGCCCGTCTCGGAAACCTCGACATGCTCGAGGCCTGCCGTCCGCATGTCGGCCGCGACGAATTCCGCGGCGGCGCGGCAATCGGGGGCATGAGCCGGGATGCCGGAGATGCTCGGAATCCTCAGGAGCGCCTTGAACGACTCCAGGCGCCGTTCCTGCGTTCGGTCGAGGTAACTCTCGAGCTCCTCATCACGAGTTTCGGCCTGGATTCGTGCGTCGGTCATCGGGTCTCCAGTGGACGGCCTGGGACGCCGGTCAGGCGCGGCGACAACTAGGTTCCGTCTAGGACGGGCTTGGGTTGGGGCTCGGCGCTGTGGACGGCGGGGCCACATTGGGGAGAAGAACCGGGTCGGCCATCGGCGCGCCCGGCGTGAAGCCCTGCGGCAATTCGCCGTGGAGATCCGTCTTGGGAGGCAGATCGCTGAAGAGCGACTCGAATTCGTCGCCTTCGACGGTCTCCTCGGCAATGAGCTTGTCCGCGAGCGTGAGGAGCCTCTGCCGGTTCTCGGTCAGAACCTGCGTTGCCCGCGCATAGCCCTTCTCGACGATGGCACGCACTTCCTCGTCGATCATCTTGGCGACGTCGTCCGAGTAGTTGCGCTGCTCGCCGATCTC
>CAZRUC010000342.1:0-2921 GCA_964603175.1 uncultured Anaerolineaceae bacterium | reverse complement strand
CACGCCAAACTACCTCCTGGGAACGGTGGGCATGAACGGCTCCGCGGCCTGGGCTTTGTCCGACTCCGGGCTTTCGATGTCGGAGGACGGCGGCCGGACCTGGTCGGCAGTGGCTCTCCCGACCGGCGTGCAATCGTCCGCGGTAAAGGAAGTGTCGGCGGTCGTGGGCCGGGCCGTCTGGCTGGCGGTCAACGGCAAGGCCGGAGTGGTCGTTTACCGCAAGTCGGGCACCGATGCCTGGACCAGCACGGCGCCGCTCTTGCCCTCATGGGCTGCAGCCGCCGAATCGGCAGGGCAACCCGTCCAGGCTGTGGGCGTGACCCCGGGTCCGGCCGGGCTGGTAACGGTGACGGAAACGATCGGTCTCGGCAATTTCACGGCCGCCGAAGCTCTCTTCGTCTCGACCGACGACGGACATACCTTCGCGCAGCATCCGCCGAAGGCGCCAAGCTCGAGCCCGTACTGGTCGTCGGTTGCGTTCGCGACGTCCCAGACCGGCGCCCTGGTCTCCGGAGCGGGAACATACCCTCACGACATCAATTACACGTCCGACGGCGGCAACACCTGGGCCAAGGCGACAGTCACCGGCCTGCCTGCCTCGGGGGTGGGGGACTACGAGTTGGGTCAGTTGCTCCTGGTAGGTTCGGACATCGAGATGCCCGTTGTGACCTTTGCGATCGGCAGTAGCGACGACACCTTCCTCTTGCTCGTCAGCCACGACGGGGGAGCGACGTTCGCCCCGGCCGGAGCGACCATTCCGTCGGTCGGGAACGCCTACCCCGCGTTCGACTCGCTGGGCCAGGTGAGCTGGACCGTATTCGGTGCCGCCGCAGTCCATGAGACCGCGGACGGCGGCCAGACCTGGACGACCGTCGCGGCCGCCGGCCTGCCCAAGGGCGTGGCTTCGATCCATTTGACCGGCGCCACGAGCGCCACGGCGGTGGTGGCGGAAACGGGCTGCACCGGCTTCAAGACGGGCTGCTACAACCGAACGTATCTCGTCGCGACGACCGACGGCGGCGTGACCTGGAGCAACCTCTAGCCTTCGGCGACGCTCGCCCGCCCTTTCGCGTCCCGCCCGCCGGGCCCCCAGACGCGGCTCGACCCGCAGTAAGCGGCAGCCGTCACGATGGCCGCATGAACACGTTCGACGACTGGGTTCAGATGTTGCTCCCGCGACGGTCGCGGCGGTTCGCCGGCAGGGTCGCGATCATTCGCCTGTACGGCCCGATAGGTGGGGGAGCGCGATCCGCCGACTGGGTTGAGGTCGTCAAGGAACTGAGCCACAACAAGCGGGTTCCGGCGGTCCTGCTCGACATCGATTCCCCCGGCGGCGCCGCGGCAGCTTCCGACTATCTCTACCTCGCGCTCAAGCGCCTCGCCGACAAGAAGCCGCTGGTCGCCCACGTCCGCGGTACGGGTGCTTCCGGCGCCTACCTCGCCGCGATGGCGGCGCATCGGATCGTGGTCGCCCCGTCCTCGGTGGTGGGTTCGATCGGCGTCATTTCGGCCGGTCCGCGCCTGCCCAAGCTGCTCGATCGGATCGGCGTGCGGGTGGAGGAACATCGAGCCGGACGGCTCAAGGGCATGGGCGCGCCCTGGCGCGACGACACTGAGGAGGAGCGGGTCCGCGAGCAGCAGCTGGTGGACGCGTTCTACGACCGATTTGTCGATCGCGTAGCCGCAGGCCGAAAGATCGATCGCGCGCAGGTGCTCGACATGGCCACTGGCGAAGTCTGGCTGGGTAGCCAGGCCGTTGAGCTGGGGCTCGCGGATGCCATCGGCGATCTGGACGACGCGATCGAGGTTGCCGCGGGCATGGCTGGAGTTCCGGCGTTGGCTTCGCCTGTCCGCCTCCACCGACCGATGCTGTCGCGTCTGGCCGATCGATTTGCGATGCGGTTGGCTTCGTCGGTCGCGGACGAGGTGGAGTCGCGGCTCACCAGGGATCGCTTCAGGTAGCCGCCGGGACGTTCCGTCGGCTCTGTCCACGTGGGTCCGCGCTTGGCCGGAGACGGACCGCCGCGACCGCGATCGGCACACCCATGACCACAGGACCGATGGCCGCAACTCCGGCCGGTAGCACGCCCGACAAGAGTTCCGCGGCGAGCATAGCCCCGTAGGCTCCGACCGCGATGGCCGCCACGCGCGCCGTCACCGGGCCGGCGGGGGCGGCCGCGAACCGCTGCTCGAGCGCGCGGTAGGCGAAGTAGACGGTGAAGGTCGTCAGCAGCCAGCCGAGGTAGTTCTGGATCGGGATTCCGAAATAGGGCCCGCCGTTCTCCCAGATCCACGCCCGTGCATCCGGTCCCGATAGGATCGGATCGACGACCAGATCCCAGACCGTCATCACGATCGCGCTGAACGCCGCCAGCCTGACCAGTGCCACGAGGCCGCGCGGCGTCCCGGTGGGCCGGCGCTCGACGATCAGGCCGGCGATCACGTAGCTCGGGTAGATCATCATGAACCAGGCCAGCGGGATGAGGAGCGGCACGTCCCCGAGCTTGGCGCCCAGGTAGTCGGTGTAGTGGTAGGCGCCGAAGACCAGGCCCGTCATGACGCCGACCTGCTCGAATGCCCAGGAGATCGTGGCGCTCAGCGCGAAGAAGGCGAGCGTCAGACGGCCGCCGAGCGTGTACCAGGCGTGGAACAGGCTGAACAGCGCCATGACTGCGGTCAGCATCTTGAGGCCGCCCGGAACGGATGGCAGCGCAACGACGCCACTCAACAGCAGCCGGATGACCGCGTCGTAGGTGAATATGGCGAGCAGCCCGCTCGCAATTCCGAGCAGGACGCGGCCTTTCATCGGTGCTCCATCGAGACAAGAATGCCATCGCTGGCGTGCTGGTGCCGGCCGACCCGCGCCCCGCTGCGCGGCGCGGGTCGGGCCGTGCCGCGTGGCCAGCGGCGCCGCGTGACCC
>CAZRUC010000341.1:0-2935 GCA_964603175.1 uncultured Anaerolineaceae bacterium | reverse complement strand
GACGGCGCCCTCGACCGCACTCTGCGCGGAGACCACATCGCCGACGAGTTCAAGACGATGCTCGACAGGTACGTGGAGAGGCGCTTCCCGTTGCCGGGAAGCGCCTCATAGGCCGGGTTCGACGGAACGGTCAGTGGGCTACGGAGCCGTCCGCGTTCCATCGCGTCAGGACGAATGAGTTGTCGGTCTCCTGTTGCCTTTGCTCGAGCGCTACGACGCCGCCGTCCGCTGTCACGGACCACCAGGACCAGCCGTAGAACGCCGAACCGTTGGCTTCGAGCTTTCTTGGCCACCCCGATGCCACCTTGCCGTCCTCGGTCAGGGCCAGGATTGTGTCGTTGAGATGGAAATACAGGTGCGCCGGCCCGGAACTGGGTTTGACGAAAACGGGCTTGTCGAAATCCGGGCCGCACCAGTCGATGCAAGGGCCGACCAGCGATGTTTGAATTGGCTTCGGCAGGGTTACCGGCCAACCCGGCAGCGCTCGTCCGCTCGAGTCCCACGCGAGGACGTACTCGGTGCCGTTGGGATCGTCGACCACCCAGTACACGGTGCCGTCACTGCCGAGCAGCGGTGGCACAGGGTACAGCGGCACACCCGGCTGCCCGCTGCTGTCCATGCGTGGGGCGGTTCCGTCGGGAACAGTTCCGTCCGGCAGCGAATGCGGCCACCCGGCCTTGATGGTTCCGTCCGCGTTGAAAGCGATGATCTGGGAGGGCGATTCGCGCTCCGACGTCTCGATCGCGATGTAGACGCTGCCGTCTGTCGACACGACCGGAGTAGAGGCTGGGCCACCGACCGACTTCAGCCATCCGTTCAGCGGCCGGCCGTCGGTGCCCAGGGCTGCAAGCACGGTGTCCTGTGGCGCGAACCCGGTCTCTCCAACCCGCACGGTCTCGTTCCTCCACGCCACGACCTGGCCGTTGGAGCCCATCGTGATGCCGTCCCACAGATCCGCCGAGGCGCCCGCCAGCTTCTTCGCTGTTGAGTCGAACACGGCGATACTCCCAGCCGACTGCGAGGAGTCGGTGCCGCACAACACGAAAAGCGTCCCGTCGGGTCGAATGACCGCCCGCTGAAGCGCGCACAGGTCGTTGGGCGCGGGGGAGCTTGTGGCCTTGACTTTGCCGTCGGGACCGAACACCACGAGTTGGTCTCCAGTCGTCGCGTAGAGCGTGCCCGACGGGCCGGGTAGGAGCGGGACCCAGTCGGGCAGTTCGACCGGCCAGCCGGCTTTCAGCTTTCCATCCGGGCCGAACGCGTACACGTTCGTCACGTAGCCGTCTCCGGTGTCGGTCGAGTAGATCGTGCCGTCCGAGCCGAATGCTGTCGGGACGACGGTTCTGCCATCGGGCAGCTGCGCCCATCCGACCTTCCGATGGCCGGCCTTGTCGATTGCAATTGCGGCGGCCGGATCCGGCGAATTGCCCTCTGCCAGGTAGAGGGTGGCGTCCGAACCCAACGTCAGTCCCGCCCCGCCGCTCACACTCTGGAGCCACTTTACGGGCCAGCCGTTGACGTCGATCGGTACGTAGCTCTGCGCCGGCACGACCGAGGGACTCGGCGACGGGCTGTCGGTCGTGGCCGGCGGCGGCGTCGAACTCGAGGCGCCCAAAGTGGCGACGGGCGTGGCCGGATTCTGCGCAATCGGGTTGTCGCTGGGTCCTACCGAGAGGCTGAGCGTCGGGGAAGCAGCAGGCCGATGATTGTCGTGCAAGGCGAGGGGCACGAACGTGGCGGCGGCTGCGAGGATGCCAACGGCGACGAGGCCGGCGCCCAACAGCAACTTGCCACGGCGCGACGATCCGGGACCGCGCCTACCGGGGCCTTCGGGCTCCGCAGTGCGTATCTCAACGACGGGTCTGCGACTCGTCTCGTCGTTGGCCTGCGCTCGGTGCCATCGGGGACCCCTCACCGCATGCCCTCCGCGGAACTCAATGCTCCGGCCGCAAGGCGTGATTGTTGTGCGGCCGAGCTTCAGACGGCTGAGTACCCCGGAAAGTATCGGCGAACTGGCGCCCCGGACAATTCCCCGGGCGCGATCTTAGTACCCGCTGCCTCCGCTGTTGTTGCAGGCGGCGAGGACCAGCGGCAATGCGACGACGAACACGGCGAGCCACCAGCCTCGAGCTCGGATCCACAAGATCCTGGACTTCATCGTGAGCATCGGGGCGTCTCCAAAATACGGTTTCGCTCTCAGTACGTTCGGACCGCGGGCGAGGGTCGCGAGTTGCGGCGGACGCGACTCGCCTCTGCGCCACAGCCGGGCCCAGGCGGTAGGATTGCGCGAAGCCAGCGGGGTTTGTCGTCCGGAGGAGGAGAAACGTGCCCAAGGAGGGTTTCGTCACCAGTATCACCCGCCAGTCCGAGGACTTTCCGGGTTGGTACAACGACGTCGTCTTGAAGGCTGAGCTGGCCGATTACTCCCCGGTTCGCGGCTGCATGATCATCAGGCCCTACGGGTATGCGATCTGGGAGTCGATGCAGGCCGAGCTCGACGGCCACATCAAGCGGACCGGACACAGCAACGTCTACTTCCCGCTCTTCGTCCCAAAGTCTCTTCTGGAGAAGGAAGCCGAACACGTCGAGGGCTTCAACCCTCAGGTGGCCTGGGTTACCCACGCCGGCGGCAAGGCACTCGATGAGTGGCTGGCGATCCGACCGACCAGCGAGGCGATCATCGCCGACAGCGTCAAGGACTGGATCCAGTCCTACCGCGATCTGCCCCTGCTGATGAACCTCTGGAACAACGTAGTTCGCTGGGAACTGCGGACCCGCCTCTTCCTTCGCACGACTGAGTTCCTGTGGCAGGAGGCTCACACGTTCCACGCCACCGAAAAGGAAGCGGCCGAGGAGGTCGCGACCGGTCTCGAGTGCTACCGCCTGGTGTCCGAGGACTGGCTCGCGATCCCGGTGATCAAGGGCCGCAAGACCG
>CAZRUC010000340.1:0-2943 GCA_964603175.1 uncultured Anaerolineaceae bacterium | reverse complement strand
AGGCGATACGAAAGGCAACAACGGGGAAACGCTAAACCACCTGGTGTCGACGCCTTGGTGGACGCCGGACAAAAGTAAGCTCGCCGTCATGGACGTAGGCACGCTTCCCGAGAAGATCGAAAAGGTCTCGCTCGACCTCTACGTGCAACCCGACGGCACGCCGGTCTCGGCCACGTTTACCGCCTGGACCGATTCCACCAACGGGGAGCACCTCGTCCAGATCGTGACGACTTACACCTTTACGAGCGTCGGTACTGCGGGACCCATCATTGCGCCGACGGCTTAGCCGGCCTCGTCGACAGGTTCCGGAGCCATGCGGGCTCCGCTGTCCATGACCGGAGCCGGCGGCCCCTGGTAATCCGGCAAGCCGGATCGGGGAGTCGTGCCGTCGTGGACGATGCCGGGATCACCGAGCTCGATCGTGATAGACGGAACGCCCTGTGCAATGACCGCCTCGATCGCTTCCTCGCCGCGCATTCCTGTCATTGCAGCCAGGCGACCGGCCAGTGAGTTGGGCACGAGGATCGGGAATCCGCGCTGCGCTCGGTAGGCGGCCCGAAGGATCGAGTTGGGCGAGACGCCGTGCGCTTCGATGAGCGACGTCACGGTCTCCGGATCGACCCACGAATAGTGGATGGGCCACAGCAGGCTGGCCGTGCTTTCCGCCACGGCCCGAACGGCGGCCTGCTGGCCGCCGGCGAACCAAGCGATACCCCGCGGCACCATCGCGTCAGGATGCGTGGAAACTACCTGCAGCTCGGCGATCGCGCGCTGGAATTCATCGTCGATCGAGGGGCAGACGACGACCAGCGGCATCGCGCCTCCAGCCCAGGCCGACTGCACCAGCCGCCTGATGACTGGCTCGCCCTCCACGTCCGCCAGGGCAACTGCGGGATCTGGGACGATGACGATTGCAGCGACGGTCATGGCGTTCGCTCCTCCGGTCGAGTGTAGCGCGCGGCACATCGCCTGGGGTGCGAGAGGCCCAATACAGACTCTGGGACCCGCAACCCGCGACTGTGCGACAATCGGCGGGCCCATGAATGACGCCACTGGCTTCGCCACGCCCACCGACAACGCTATCGGCCTCGCTGCCGTCGAGCGAACAGACATTCGCAATATCGCGATAGTCGCGCACGTCGACCACGGCAAGACCACGCTCGTTGACGCGATGCTGCGCCAGGCAGGAGCGTTCCGCGCGAACGCGGTCCTCGTCGATCGGGTCATGGATTCCGGCGACCTCGAGCGCGAGAAGGGGATCACGATCCTCGCCAAGCAGACTTCGGTCGAGTACGACGGGATCCACCTGAACATCGTCGACACCCCCGGTCACGCCGACTTCGGCGGCGAGGTGGAGCGCGGGCTGCTAATGGTCGACTCTATCCTGCTGCTGGTGGATGCCGCTGAAGGCCCGCTGCCTCAGACCCGCTACGTCCTCCAGAAGGCGATGGCCCGCCGGCTGCCGGTGATCGTGGTCATAAACAAGATCGACCGCTCAGACGCGCGGGCCCGCGAAGTCCTCGACGCCGTGTACGAGCTGTTCCTGGACCTCGGTGCGGACGAGAAGCAGATCGACTTTCCCGTGGTCTTTACGAACGCGAAGACGGGCACCGCCACTCTCGACCTCGACACACCCGGCGAGAGCCTGCGGCCGCTTTTCCAGCTCATGGTCGACCACACACCCGCCCCCAGATACATCCCCGACCATCCGCTCCAGCTGCTCGTGACCAATCTCTCGGCCAACGACTACGTTGGCCGGATGGCAGTCGGGCGGCTGTGGAACGGCACGATCAAGATTGGCCAGCGCATCGTCATAGTCCGCGAGGAACCCGACGACGTGGCCGGATCCATCGAGCCTGGACGCACCGTGACCGTGACCGGCGTGGTTACCAGCCTCACGACGGCCCATGGCATCGAGCGCGTGGACATCCCCGAGGCCGGTCCGGGCGACATCGTTGCAGTGGCCGGCATCCCGGACGTCACCATCGGCGACACCATCACCGATCCACTCGACCCGCGGCCGCTCCCGCGGCTGGACGTCGATGCGCCCACGCTGCGGATGACGTTCGGCGCAAACACCTCGCCGCTCTCAGGGCGCGAAGGCAAGTACGTGACCAGCCGCCAGCTCAAGCAGCGGCTCGATCGCGAAGTCCTCGGCAACGTCTCGATCGAGGTCCTTCCGACGGACTCGGGTGACACCTACGAGGTCCGCGGTCGCGGCGAGCTACAGCTCGCGATCCTCATCGAGCAGATGCGCCGGGAAGGCTACGAGCTGCAAGTCTCGCGGCCCGAGGTCCTCCTCCACGAGGTAGACGGCGAGACCCAGGAGCCGTACGAACGGATCACCGTGGACATGCCGCCCGAGTTCATCGGGCCGGTGCAGGCCGCCCTGGCAGATCGCAAGGCTCGTCTGGAGCAGATGAGCACCGACGCCGATGGTCGAGTCCGCATGGAATACGTGATCCCGGTTCGCGGCCTGATCGGGTTCCGCGGCCAGTTGCTCACCGAGACGCGGGGCACCGCGCTGCTCCATCAGATCGGCGAAGGCTACGGGCCTTGGGCGGGCGAGGTGACCCATCGGATGACCGGCGTCCTGGTCTCCGATCGGAACGGCGTCTCGAACGCGTACGGCTTGTTCAACCTCCAGGAGCGCGCCGAGTTCTTCATTGGCGCGGGCGCCGACGTCTACGAAGGCATGGTCGTCGGCGAGAACAGCCGCCCCGGCGATATGGACGTCAACGCGACCAAGGAAAAGAAGCTCACCAACATGCGCACCCACTCGCACGACGAGGCGCTCCGCCTGACGCCGCCGCGAGATCTGACGCTCGAGTCGGCCATCGAGTTCATCGGCGGCGACGAGTTGGTCGAAGTGACACCCCGAACGATCCGCATCCGAAAGCGGGTTCTTTCGTCCCACGACCGCCGCCGCATCGCCGGCCGCGA
>CAZRUC010000339.1:0-2952 GCA_964603175.1 uncultured Anaerolineaceae bacterium | reverse complement strand
TCCACCGACTCGGCGTTCGCGGCTACCTCTCCAAATTCTTCCCGCTCGGCGAATTTCGCCACGGCATCGGGGCCGGCATTCTGGCCATGTACGTGGGGATAATCGAGTTGTTCCTCGAGTTCGTGAAGCCGGTGACCCTGGCGATGCGACTCTTTGGCAACATCTATGGCGGCGAAGTTGCACTGGCCGTCATCTCCGCCCTTACTCTGGCAGTCCTGCCCGTGGCCCTTGTCGGGCTAGAAGCTTTGCTCAATGTCATTCAGGCTCTCATCTTCTCGGTCCTGACGCTGATGTTCATCCTCATCGCCATCGAAGGTCACGAAGCCGATGACCATGAGCCGGGGCACGCGGTGGATGCCGGCAATCTCGATCAACCTCAGAGAGATCAATCGCAGCCCCTGGCGGCCTGACCGCCAACAATGAAACTGCTCCGATCAGGGTCGGGGCACAGGAGGTCCTCTCAATGGAGCACATCGGAGCTGGACTCGCGGCTATGGGTGTCATCGGTCCCGGCATCGGCATCGGCATTCTGGCCGGCATGTCGAGCAATGCCATCGGTCGCAACCCGGATGCGGCCGGTCAGATCCGCGGTCTGGCGATCATCCTCGCCGGCTTCGCAGAGGGCCTCGGCGTTCTGGCGATCGTCGTCGGCCTGCTGGCCATCTTCATCAAGGGCGCGTAGGCGGACCTCACGGAGCCATTCGAGTGAACCCCCTAGCGGCGGTCGCGGCGGTGGCCTCGGCGCCCGAAGCGCCGGGCCTGTCGATCAACTTCTTCTGGATCATCGTCGCCGCCCTGAACTTCATCGTCTTCCTGGCCCTCATGTGGCGTTTTGCGTTCGACCCGATCGCCAACATCCTGGCCCAGCGCAAGACCCGCATCGAGCAGGGACTGGCGGACGCCGAGGAAGCCCGCCGGAATTTGGACGCCGCAGCAGCCGAGCGCGACCAGATGCTGGTCCAGACGCGACGAGAAGTTGCCGAACTCATCGCTCGTGCCCAGAAGGCCGCCGACGACCTGCGCGAAGCCGACATCGCGGCCACGCGTGCGGAACTCGAACGGCTGCGCGTCAAAGCCACGGCCGACATTGCGGCCGAACACGACCGCGTATTGGCCGACCTTCGATCTCAGGTCGCGGACCTGGCCCTCGATGCCGCGGGCAAGCTCGTCGGCGAATCGATGACCGACGCTCGTCAGCGCCGCCTCGTCGAGGAATTCATCCGTAGTCGCTCCGAGCCGCAGCAGGGGCGGAAGAACTGATGCCGCGAACGGGCGCGGGGCGCCGTTACGCAGAGGCGGCTTTCGAGCTGGCTGCGCGTGACAACGCCGTGGACGCCTGGCAGCGCGATCTGACGTTCGCGGCCGAGTTGGCTCGCGACGAGCGGGTCACGAGGGCGGCCGACAACCCGGCCGTGCCGGTCGCCGAGCGCCGGAAGATGGTGCGACAGCTTCTGGCGAGCCGTGTCTCGCCCCTAGCCCTGAACCTGGGCCTGCTCCTCGCGGAGCGTGGCCGCTTCTCGGTGCTCCCCGACGTGAGTGCCGAGTACGATGCCCTGGTGCGGAAGTCGCGCGGCATCATCGCCGCCACCGTCACCACGCCCGGCCCTTTGTCCGAGCTGGAGCTCGCAGCCGTCAAGAAACGGGTCGAGCAGCTTGCCGGAGCGCACGTGGAACTTTCGACAGCGACAGACCCGTCGCTCCTGGGTGGGCTTCGGGTCAGAATCGGTGATCTCCAAATCGATGCCAGCGTAAGCGGCCGCCTGGAGCGGCTCCGCGCGCGGCTGGTCCAGGGAACTAGCTAAACGCGGAGCGCCGGGAAGGCGCGCCGGGCTTTCGGGCCGAACGGAGAAGGCATGGCCATTCGATCAGACGAAATCGTCAGCATCATCAAGAACACGATCGAACATTTCGACGAGGGTGCAGAGTCGCGTAGCGTCGGCACCGTGGTCGAGGTCGGCGACGGGATCGCGCAGATATACGGTCTGTCAGGGGCCCTGTCCTCCGAACTGCTCGAGTTCCCCGGTGGCGTGATGGGCATGGCCCTCAACCTGCTCGAGGAGACCGTCGGCGCCGTGATCCTCGGCGACCCGACCCGCATCAAGGAAGGCGACACCGTCAAGACGACGGGCCGCGTGGCCGAGGTCCCGGTTGGCGCGGGCTTGCTGGGTCGCGTGGTGGATCCACTCGGCCGGCCGCTCGACGACAAGGGCCCGATCGTCGCCACGGCCACTCGTCCGGTTGAGCGCATCGCCCCCGGGGTGATCACCCGCCAGCGCGTCGATTCCCCCGTCCAGACCGGCATCAAGGCCATCGACGCCCTGATCCCAATCGGCCGCGGCCAGCGCGAACTGATCATCGGCGACCGCCAGACCGGCAAGAGCGCGCTCGCCATCGATGCGATCATCAACCAGAAGGGCAAGGGCCTCGTCTGCATCTACGTGGCCATCGGCCAGAAGCTCTCCACGGTCGCGAAGGTCGTAGCCGCGCTCGAGCAACACGGCGCGATGGAGCACACGATCGTGGTCGTGGCCGGCGCCGAGGAATCGGCCGCCCTCCAGTTCCTCGCCCCCTACGCGGGCTGCGCGATGGGCGAAGAGATCATGGAGAACGGCGTCGAGATCGACGGCAAGCTGGTCAAGGACGCGTTGTGCGTCTACGACGATCTCTCCAAGCACGCCTGGGCGTACCGCGAGATGTCGCTGCTCCTCCGCCGCCCGCCCGGCCGCGAGGCGTATCCCGGCGACGTCTTCTACGTCCACAGCCGCCTGCTCGAACGCGCCGCTCGTATGAGTGTCGAGAATGGCGGCGGTTCGCTGACCGCATTGCCGATCATCGAGACGCAGGCTGGCGACATCTCGGCCTACATTCCGACCAACGTGATCTCCATCACCGACGGCCAGATCTTCCTGGAGACCGACCTCTTCAACGCCGGCCAGAGGCCCGCCCTCAATA
>CAZRUC010000338.1:0-2962 GCA_964603175.1 uncultured Anaerolineaceae bacterium | reverse complement strand
ATCCTCGCCAACCGCCCGCTCTTCGCATGTCCCGCCGGCGGCCGGGCCCGCTGCCGCCCCGGACGCTCCCCCACCCGATATCGCTCGGCAGGCGGCCGCAGCCGCCCCAGACGAGCTCGGGCTACGGGTCGCCGCGCAGCTCGCCGACCGGATCAGGCCCACCTACGGCAAGCGGCTGCTCGGGATCTACCTCTACGGCGCGCGCGCTCGAGGCGAAGCCCGCCCCGACTCGAACGTCGACGTCCTTCTCGTCTTGGACAGCGTGGCTCGCTATTGCGACGAGCTCGAGCAGACCAGCGTCGCCTGCGCCGACCTCTCGCAAGAAGAAGGCCTGGTCGTCAGCCGCATGTTCGTCTCGGAGACGGCGTGGCTCACTCGTTCCGACGGACAGATGCCCGCCATTCGGAAAGAGGCCGTGGCGATATGACGCCGCGGGCCGCGCAGCTCCTCGACGACGCCGGCCGGATGATCGTCTCGGCCCGCGACGAGCTCGAGACTCAGGGAGCGGCAGTCGCCGCTCAGAGTGCTTCGGCCGCGATGCTCAGCCTCGCCCAAGCCTGTCTCGACATGGACGGACTTGCCCCGACGACGACGCAGGCCGTCTGTGTCGCGTACGGGGACCGATTTGCGCGGACGCGGCGCCTCTATTCCGCCTATCACCGCTGGATTCTCGACTCAGCGGACCTGGGCCGGGCAGCCAGCGGGCAGATCACCGCCCCGATCGACTCCGATTCCGCCGCGACTGCCATTGAACGAGCGGAAATCTTCCGCGACGCCGTTGAGCGCTTTCTCGACAGGGCCGGCTGATGGGCGAGTTGATCCGGCTTATCCCCCGAACCACGGCGGCCGACAGCCGGCTCCGCAACCCGCGAGACCGCCTGAGGGACGCCCACCTTCGCTGGAAGCGCTACCGGAGATGGACCTCCACATGGCGTCACGGTTCCTGCGAGTTCTGCCGCACCGAATTCAGTGAAAGCGGCGGACCCGGCACCCTCCATTCGGGCTACTCGGTCCTCGGAGCGGGGCCGGCGGGTCAGGACGATTACTCCTGGGTCTGTGCCGTGTGCTTCGAAGACTTCCGCGACCGGTTCGCCTGGACGGTTCTCGGCGCGGAAACTGGACCTCGGCCGGAGTAGGCGCGATGGCGACTCCCCTATCCGCGTTCGACGATCGACCTCGCTGCTGGTGGCCGGAGGGTTCGAGTCAGGCGGATCCGATCATGGTCGCGTACCACGACGACGAATGGGGGCGCCCGGTTCACGAGGACATCGCCCTGTTCGAGCGTCTGTGCCTGGAGGGCTTCCAGGCCGGCCTTTCCTGGTCGACCATTCTCCACAAGCGGGACGCGTTCATTCGGGCCTTCGCCGGCTTCGTCCCAGAGCGCGTCCGGGCCTTCGACCAGGCAGATCGCGCCCGACTTCTCGCCGACGCCGGAATCGTGCGCAACCGCGCCAAGATCGAGGCGACAATCGGCAACGCGGCGGCCTTCATGACGCTGGCGGCCGAATTTGGCTCGTTTGACGCATACCTCGCCGCTCAGCTGCCCCGTCCGGCTCCGACCCTGAAGCGCGAAGCAACGCGCAGCAAGCTTCCCGCGACGACTCCGGAGTCGGATGCGCTGTCGGCCGAGTTACGCCGCCGAGGGTTCCGTTTCGTCGGCTCGACGATCGTCTATGCCTTCATGCAGAGCGTCGGCCTGGTCGACGACCACCTGTCGGGCTGCTATCTCTACCGCGGTTGAGTCGACGCTCGACGGCCGGGACCGGGAACTGCCTCCGATCCCGGCGCGTCGAGCCGCTACGATTTCTCCAGCAGCGTTTCGATTGCCTTCGCGGGAAGTCGCGTCCGGCGGGCGACGTAGTGCGCAATACGGCCTGCATCGCAACCGCACCGGGCTACCGTCCGCCTGCTGAGGCGCGGCCACAGCGCCATAGCCCGCAACTGAGCGGGACACCAATCTTGCCCGCGAATGCTCCCTGGCTTGCTGGACTGGACCGACATGCTCACAGCCATGGGATGCCTTCCTCAGCGAGGCTCCGACCGGCGGCCGCGAATCGTTGCGCCGCCGGGTCTTCGTGGTGTCAGATATCCTAAGTAATCCACTAATAGATTACAACCCTCTTGCAAGCTGGCGAGACTCGGCAAGCCGGCTCAACCCCGGGTCGAACAAAAGGCGCCGGCTTGTCGTCTGGACGAAAGACGCGAGATCGCCCAGATCTAGAGGAGCGCCCCATGACCCAGACTCGATTTGTCGGTCTGAGGCGGCATGTGCGTGTGCTTGCAGTGATCCTGTTAACGGCCGCCGCCATGGGTTGCTCCTTCCCCCGGCCGAGCCCGTGGGCTTCCAGCTCGGCAAGCGGCACGCGGGTTGCCACCCCCACGGCCAACCCGTCAGCGGACGATATTTCCTATGGCAAGGCGATGACGCTGTTCGCCTACGACCGTTCGCGCCCGTTCGACGTCCAGGAGAGGTCGGTGACCATCGAGTCCGGCGCCCTCGTCCACGACATCAGCTACCTGGGAGCCGCAAGCAAGAGGAGTCAGGCCTACCTCGTAATGCCCTATGGCAAAGGCCCGTTCGGCGCGGTCATGTATCTGCATGGGGCCTTCAGCGGCTCGTCCCAATTCCTGAACGAGGCCTACGACCTGGCGCGTCGGGGCGTTGCCTCCCTTCTCATCACCCAGCCGGAGAACAACGTCGACCCCCTTACCGACAGCGAGGCCATAAACGAGATCGTCTACGAGATGCGCGAATTGCAGCGGTCGCTCGACCTGCTCGCGGGGCAGCCGGACGTCGATCCCCATCGGCTCGGATTCGTGGGCTTCAGCTTCGGTGCGGTGCGAGGTGCCACATTCGCCGGCGTCGTAGGCAACCGGCTCCGCGCGGCGCCGTCCAGATGTCCACTCCGCCCCGTTACCACGCGCCGGCGATGGTTTCATTCGACCCGGTCCTATGGGTTCC
>CAZRUC010000337.1:0-2979 GCA_964603175.1 uncultured Anaerolineaceae bacterium | reverse complement strand
AGGATGTCGACCTTGCCGAAGGCCGCCAGAGTCGCGGCGACGGCCTTGACGCACGCTTCCGGGTCGGTGACGTCCGCCGGGATATAGAGCGCCTTGCGCCCGAGCGCCTGGATCTCGGCCACGGTTGCCTCTGCGACTTCCGGCCGGCCCACGTCGACGAATGCGACGTCGGCGCCCTGGCGAGCAAGGCTCAGACAGATGGCCTTGCCGATGCCGCGGGCTCCACCCGTGACGAGCGCGGACTTGCCGGAAAGATCGATCATCTCTTGCTCCTCAGTTACCTGGATGCCGGGGCGCTGTCGGCCTCGGCGAGCAGCCATTCGAGGGCCGCGGGGAAGGGGTTTACGGGCTCCAGATAGCCCGGCCGGATGGTGACGTCGTCTGGGCCGATGCCTGCCGCCCGTGCCATCGCGGCCGGATCGGCTGTCCATTCGAGAGCGATCGCGCCGGAGGTCAGACCGGCACCGAAGGCCACCAGGAGCAGCCGGTCGCCCTGTTTGACCCTGCCACCGGCTACTGCCTCGGAGAGCGCGAGAGGCACGGATGCCGCCGACGTGTTCCCGTAGCGGCTGACATTGACGAAGACCCTCTCCATAGGGAAGTCGAGCGACTTGGCCAGCCCCTCGATGATCCGCACGTTGGCCTGATGCGGCACGACAAGATCGATGTCGGACAGCTCGAGCCCGGCGCGGCGCACGGCGGACACGGACGTGGAGCCCAGCGTGCGGACCGCCATCCTGAACGTCTCGGCGCCCTTCATCTTCATGTAGTTCTCGCGGGCGCTGAGCGTGGCGCCACTCGCCGGCCGCGCCGCGCCGCCGGCGGGGAGCCAGATGTAGTAGGCCCCAGCCGGCTCCGTCGTCATTTCGATGCCCAGCGTCCCGCCCGGCTCATCCGAGGCCGAGAGCACGGCCGCGCCGGCGCCATCGCCGAACAGGATGGCAGTCCCGCGATCGGTGAAGTCGGTTACCCGGCTCAGGGTCTCCGCGCCGATCACGAGCACGTGCTTGGCCATGCCGCTGCTCACGTATGCCTGCGCCGTGGCATAGCCGTAGACAAAGCCCGAACAGGCCGCCCCCAGATCCATCGCCGCAGCCCGCTTGTTGCCGATCGCTTCTTTGACGAGGGCGGCGGTCGAAGGCATGGGGTAGTCGGGCGTGAGCGTGCCGACGATGATCAGGTCGATGTCGTCGGGCGCCAGGCCGGCGGTCGCGATGGCTCGCAGCCCGGCGACCGCGGCCATGCTGGCAGTGGTTTCGTTCGGGCCGGCGATGCGCCGTTCGCGGATCCCCGTCCGCGAGACGATCCATTCGTCGTTGGTCTCGACCATTCGCTCGAGATCGGCGTTGGTCAGGACCTGGCTCGGGGCATAGGCCCCCCAGCCGGTGAGGTGAACACCAGAGACGGGACGCGGCATTACGGTTCGACCTCTATGAGAGGTTGCTTCGCCTTGACCAGCTTGCCGGTCTCGGCCACGACTCGAACCACCCGGCCGGCCGTGTCGGATTTGATCTCGTTGAAGAGCTTCATGGCCTCGATCAGGCCGATCACGTGGCCTACCGCGATCTGCTGTCCGACCGTGACGTAGGCGGGGGCTCCCGGTGAGGACGCCCCGTAGAAGATGCCGGTCAAAGGCGCCCTGACGGCCCGATTGGTGGAGGCCGCCGCGGACTCGGCGAGTTTGGCAGGCGAGTCTGAACCGCCGGTCGCGTCTGCCCCGGCCGGCGTCGCGGGCCCGACCGCAGTGGCGACCTGGAGGAGCGCCGAAGGTTTCCGAAGGACGATCCCGGTCAGGCCGGCCTCGACTTCGAGTTCCTCGAGATCGCTGCGCTCGAGCAGAGCGGTCAGGCGGTCGATCAGGCCCATCAACGATGCCGTCTCTTCCGACACAGGCGGCTTCTCCTGGGGCTGCTCGCCCGGCACGGCGGGCTGGACGTCACGCTTCTCTGTCATCGTTTCGTCCCTCACTCGTGCCAGCGCCGCAGAACCAGGGCGCTGTTCTGGCCGCCAAAGCCGAACGAATTGGAGACGGCCACTTCCATGTCGCGCCGGCGTGCCTTGAGCGGAGTCAGGTCGAGCCCTGCGGCGTCCTCGTCGGGGTCCACGAGATTGATCGTCGGCGGCACCAGGCCCGTCCTCAGGCTCATGATCGTCGAGATGGCCTCCACCGCCCCGGCTGCGCCGAGCGTGTGGCCGATCATGCTCTTGTTCGCGGTCACGCTGACATCACCGGCCCGCGCCCCGAAGAGCGTCTTGATCGCCAACAGCTCGCAGGGGTCGCCGTCGGGAGTGGCGGTCGCGTGGGCGTTCACCATCTCCACGTCGTCCACGCCGAGGCCCGCCTTCTCGAGCGCCCGCCGGATCGCTCGGACTGCCCCCGCCCCACCCGGGGCAGGCAAGGTGATGTGCGAGGCGTCGGCCGTCGCGCCGTAGCCGACCAGCTCCGCGAGCGGTTCCGCGCCACGCGCCCGGGCGTGGTCGAGCGACTCCAGGACCACGATCCCGCAACCCTCGCCGATCACGAAGCCGTCTCGGCCGCGGTCGAACGGTCGGGAGGCACCCTCCGGATCGTCGTTTCGCGTCGAAAGGGCTCGCATGGACGCGAAACCTGCGACCAGAGCCTCGTGCATGCTCGCTTCCGTTCCGCCGGCCAGCATCACGTCGGCGTCGCCGCGGCGGATCGTCTCCCACGCCTCACCGATGGCGTGTCCACCGCTGGCGCAGGCCGATACGACCGCAAAGTTGGGTCCGGTGGGGCCGAACATGATGGCCACGACCCCGGCCGCGAGGTTGCTGATGGCCATCGGGATGAGGAACGGAGACAACCGGTCCGGACCCCGCTCGCCCAGGAGGAGGATCTGGTCGGCGAGAGTTTTGATGCCGCCCACGCCGGTGCCGATGATGACGCCCGTCCGCTCGGCCTCCGCGCCTTCCAGGCGAGCTGGGAGCCCAGCCTGGTCCATCGCCTGCCTGGTCGCG
>CAZRUC010000336.1:0-2987 GCA_964603175.1 uncultured Anaerolineaceae bacterium | reverse complement strand
CGATCTCAGGCAAGCGGCCCCGAGTAGCCGTAGACCGATGTCACGTCCATGGCGTCGGTTCCGCCGAGCCCCTCGACGGCGGAGACGTGGCGCAGCAGGTACGGCCAGGCCACGCCCCGGTCCACGTCTCCGGCCACGGCCAGGAAGGCAGCGCTCTCGCCCGAGCTCTCCGAATATGAATGGAAACCCGCCGTGTGGTAGACGTCGCGCGGAACTCGCTCGAGCCACTGGTCCCACGCCGGATCTCCCGGAGTCACCAGATGCGTGCGAATGGGACTCTCCTATGGATGAACCGGCGGGTCGCCCGACCCGCCGGTTCAGCTCAGTTCTGGAGTGGCGCCGCTATCGGCGATGTGCCTGCCGTTGCCACTCGACCGCGATCAGGCCGAGCCCACCGAAGGCAAGGCCGATCAGCAACGCGAACAGCGGAGAGGACTGGCCGTTGTGAGAGCCACCGTTTGTGTTGGTCGGAGGCGGCGTGATGCTGGTAGCGGCGGCCGTCGCGGCGTCGACCGTCTGGAACACGGTCGGGGTCGCCGTCGCGGCAGTCGTCGGATCCGGGGTTCGGGTCGGCGTCACGGTCGCGGTCGGGGTCGCCGTCGCGGCAGTCGTCGGATCCGGGGTTCGGGTCGGCGTCGCTGTGGGAGTCGGCGTCGGAGTCGGAGTCGGAGTCGGAGTCGGAAGCGCAACCGCGAAGCCTTCCGTGGTCGCCCAGGTGAAGGTTCGATCCTGTCCGTCGGTCGCCGTGCCCGAGATCCCTCCGGCGGAATCGATCGAGCCCGTGAGCGCGAGCGGGTTGTAGATGCTCATGTCGGGCGGCGTCGTCCATTCGATGTCGAGCGTCACGTCTGAGCCGAAGACCTGACCCGTGACGTCCCAGGCGTAGCCCGGGTAGCCGTCGACCGAACCGGATCCGGAAACCGCGCCCGTGGTGTCGTTGCTGGTGGTGATCACCATCGAGTGGATGTACGTATCGGTGCAGCCGCTCGTGCACACGAACGTGATCTTGTACGTCCCGTTGAGGTTCCACGCAGGCGGCGTCGGCGAAGCGAATGCCGCCGACGGCCAGATCAACACCGCCAATATCCCAGCGACCACCAGCAGCTTCTTCATCCCGCTCCTCCTACCCGAACGAGTGATGTCCCCTACCACATCAACAGGCGTGGTGCTGCCCAGAAGTGTAGTACTTGCGTACCGTGATTCAGAACGGAATCGAAAGTCTGTTGCATCAGCCGCGCTTCTTGATGGCCTTGAAGAACATCTCGGGGCCGGGCGTCACCGGCGCAAGCAACCGCTGCGTTGCTCTTTCGAGCCCTACTAGCACGCGAAGCGGGACTCGCCCCGTCAGGGCGCGCGCCCGGAAGTTGGACACGGTCCGGGTCGTCTTGACCTCGAGGCCCCAGGCTTTGAGCCAGTGCCGCACGTCTACGGGGGAGTGGTGGTAGTCCGTCGTGGCGCTCCACTCGGCCTTTGGCTGGCCTGCGGGCGACCCGGCCGCCTTCTGGCGGAACCGCTCTGGCACGAGATAGGCACTGGTCGCGGGCTCGCTGCCTCGCTTGAAGGGCGACGTCTTCTGGCGCCTCAGGACGTATAGCAGGATCGCTCTGAAGTTCCGCTTATTCGCCGCCTCGAGGACGAGGACGCCGCCCGGCCGGAGGATGCGGGCCATCTCCGCGATCGCGGGCCGCGGGTCTTCGAAGTGATGGATGACGCGGATGCAGACGACGGTATCGAGCGAGGCATCCTCGAACGGCAGCGCGAACATGTCGCCTTCGACGATCTCGTACCTTGGATCGTCCTTGAGCCGCTCCCGAGCGGCTTCGATCTGGACACCCGAAAGATCGAGCAGCACCACGCGCCGATAGCCGGTGTACTCGTTGGCGAGCCGGCCGAACCCCGCACCGAGCTCGACGAGGCTGTCGCCCGTGGGCGGCAGCAGGGCGCGCAAGCCCATCCGGTCGCAGCGATCCTCGTATGGGCGAGACGGCCAGAAGAGATCGCGGTAGCGCATATCGGCAAAGGCCGGATCGGCCGTTGCCGCCTCGGGGTCGCTGGTGTCAGGACTGGGATCCTTGACGCTCCTGGCCACGAGCTGTTTCAGCCTCCGACTCGTCACTTTCGTAACCTACACCCTACTCGTACCATGCAGAATAGCCACCCGATTTGCGACTGGCACTAGCTTTTGGGGGGGACCGGTGGAGAACGGATCGTTGGCAGTGACGGGGAGTGTGGATGTCGCTGGCGAGCACGATAGCGTTCTTACGAGCGCCGGCGCGTCGGAGCCGGCTCTTCCGTTCGGCGTTCGACTATTGGCCGTGTCCACGATCTCGGCCACGCTCGAGGCGTTCATCACCCCCTACGCGCTCCATTTCCGCGGGCTCGGCTGGAACGTCGACGCGGCCGCGCGCGACGCCGTCGAAAACCCGGTCGTCCTCGAGGCTTTCGACTACGCCTACGACCTGCCGATCTCGCGGTCGCTCTTCGACCTGAAAGGCCTCCTGAAGGGTCGGACGGCCATCCGAGAGGTGCTGAGAACCGCGCGCCCTGACATCGTCCACGTCCACACCCCGATCGCCGGCTTCATGACCCGTTTGGCCATTCGCCAGATCCCTCGTTCGGAGCGCCCCGCCGTCGTGTATACGGCACATGGCTTCCATTTCTACAAAGGCGGCTCTCGGGTAACCAACGCCGTTTTCTTGATCGCCGAGCGGTTGGCGGGGCGCTGGACGGACCGTCTGGTGGTCATCAACGAGGAGGACTACGCGGCCGCCCTACGGCTGCACATCGTTCCATCCGGACGTCTGAGGCGGATGCCCGGCATCGGGGTCGAGACGAGCTACTATCAGCGGTCCGAGGTCAGCCCGGATGACATCGCTCGCGCCCGCGAGGCGCTGGGTGTGGGCGCGGACATTCCCATATTCGTCGTTGTGGGCGAGCTCAACAGGAACAAGCGGCAGCGCGACGTGGTGACTGCCCTCACGAAGATG
>CAZRUC010000335.1:0-2998 GCA_964603175.1 uncultured Anaerolineaceae bacterium | reverse complement strand
GCGGGAAGGTCATCATGCCGCTCACCCAGGTCGCTCCCGAAACGACGATCGCGCTGTTCGCGGACCCGGAAGGCCACGTCGTCGGCCTCATGTAGTTCCGCGTCAAGGCGGCTCGAGCTCGGGCGGACGAACGCGCAGCGCGGGACTCCGCCCGAGCCGAACCGCGGTTGCAGGGCGCGCTATGGCAGGCCCAAGACCACGATCGTGCCGTCGCCGGTGGCCGAGTAGACGCGGCCGTTCACGACGGCAGGCGAAGCCATGGCGGCCATCCCCGTCGTCCCCGACATGTCGAACGTGAAGAGCGGCGCGCCCGTTGCCGCGTTGTGAACTACGAGGCTTACGTCGGTGCCGGCATATACGACGCCGTTGGCCAGTACCGGAGCACCCCAGACTTCGCCCTCAGAGGGCGCGATCCAGAGAGTGGCGCCGGTCCGCGAGTTGAACGCTCGCAGACCCTCGTCGATCGACCCGACGACGACCATGCCGTTGCCCGCGGCCGGGGTCACGTGGATGTCGTCGCCGGCGTAGCTCTGCCACAGGATCCGCCCGTCGGAGACTTGAAGAGCGCTTATGTAGAAGCCACCGCCTTCGGCACCGTTGGAGATTCCCTCGGGTACGTAGACGATGCCCGAGTAGATCGCGGGTCCGCCGTGATCGATGCCCTGGCCGGCGACGACGTCCCAGTGCAACGCACCCGTGGTCGCGTTGAGGGCGTAGACATGGCCGTCCATGCCGGCTGCCACGACGTACTCACCGTAGCCGGAGACGGCCACGGGCCCGTCGATCATCGCAAAGTAATCCGCCGACGCGGTGACCCTGGTGTTCCAGAGGACGTGGCCATCGGAGGCGGACAGGGCATAGATGCTCTTGCCCGCCGACACGTACACGGAACTGCCGAAGACCGCCGGCTGCGTAATCGAGGCGTATTGGTCGACGCTGAGGCGCGTGCGCCAGCGCCGTGCCCCGGAAGCAACGTCATAGGCCGCCACGAAGGCGCCGGTGGCGTCCATTCCGGGAGTGATGACCAGGTTGCTCCAGACGGCCGGAGTGGAGTTGGCATCGGTCCCGACCGTGGCAGTCCACAGCTTCTTGCCGTCGCTCAGGCGCAGGGCATAAAGCTTGCCGTAGTACCCGTCGACGAAGATCCGATCCCCCGCGACCACAGGCGTGCCGTAGACGGTGTTGCCCAGGGCCTTCTGCCAGCGCACCGCGAGATGGGCGACGTTCTTGGCACTGAGCGTCTTCTCGAGCGGGTTGTAGCCGGATCGCGTCGCCGCGTAGTGGAACTGGGTCCAGGATGCCGGGGAGGCGGCCGCGGCCCCACCTGGCAGAGAGGCAAGCCCTCCGAACGCCAAGATGAACGCGAACAGGGCGGGCGCGAGGACCCGAACGAAACGCATGGCCTACCTCCCACGCCATTCCGCTCCGCCTTTTCGGGTCGAGTGCGGTCCGGCACGACTCAACCAGACGTGGCTTTACGGCACCTTACCGACCCCACCTGGAGCCGGATAGGGCCGAACAGACCCGCCCTTTCGGGTACGGCTATCGCTGCGTTTCGGCCAGGCGGCGCCGCAGGAAGCGGCGTTCGGCGTCGTTGTCGGAGAGGGCAAGAGCGCGCTCGTACTCGCCGGCGGCTTCAGGGAAGCGGCCGAGGCGCCTGAGCAGATCGGCCCGCGCGGCCGGCAGGAGGTGGTAGCCGTCGAGCTCGCCGCGCGCCGCCAGGTCGTCGAGCAGGGCGAGGCCCGCCGCTGGGCCGTCGGACTGAGCCACGGCCACGGCCCGGTTCAGCTCCACTATCGGCGAGGGGTCGATCCGGGTCAGCGCCTCGTAGAGCGTGGCGATCGCCCGCCAGTCGGTTGGCGCTCCGTCGACTGTGCGGGCGTGTTCGGCGGCTATCGCGGCCTGGAGCAGGTATCGCCCCACTGACGCGTGCGACCTCAGCGCGGCGGCTGCGAACCCGCGATCCAGTGCCGCCACTCCCCGGGCAATCTCGGCGCGGTCCCAGCGGGTGCGGTCCTGTTCCTCGAGCAATGCGATCGAGCCGTCGGCACCGACGCGAGCCTCGCGCCGCGAATCCTGGAGCAGGAGCAGCGCCAGCAGCCCGTGCGTCTCCGGCCGATCCGGCATCAGCTCGGCCAGCAGCGTGGCCAGCCGGATCGCCTCGGCGCAAAGGTCGTGCCGCACGGCCGTGTCGCCGGCGCTTGCGAGGTAACCCTCGTTGAAGACGAGGTAGAGCGTCGCGAGGACGCTGTCGAGCCGCTCCGGCAGTTCCCCGCCGAGCGGCACGCGATAAGGGATCCCGGCCTCGCGGATCTTGCGTTTGGCCCGAACGAGACGCTGGGCGAGCGTCGCTTCCGGGACGAGGAACGCCCGGGCGATCTCGGGCGTAGTGAGGCCGCCCAGCGTGCGGAGCGTCAGCGCAACCCGCGCCTCGAGCGGCAAGGCCGGGTGGCAGCACGTGAAGATGAGGCGCAGGCGATCGTCCGCGAGTCCGCCCTCGGATCCGATATGCATGGGCGCGACCTCCGTCACCGACAGCTCCGCTTCGAGCAGAACGAGCTTTTCCGCCTGCCGCTTGTCGCGCCGGATTCGATCGAGGGCGCGGTTGCGGGCTGCGGTCGTAAGCCAGGCCGCCGGCGTGGCCGGGATTCCGTCGCGCGGCCAGGTCTCGAGAGCCGTGGCAAATGCGTCGGCCAGCGCTTCCTCCGCGGCGTCGAAGTCCCCGCCGAGGAAGCGGATGAGCGTCGCCAGGACGCTGCCGTAGGCATCGCGATAGGTGCGCTCGATGGCCGCGTTGGTGTCGGCGCTGGGTCCGGGCCCGCTTCGGCGTTCAGTCATCCGGCCGCGTTGGCGGCTCGCACCGTCTCGGGCAGTGGCATCCCGATTATCGGCCGAACCTCGACCGATCCTCCCGCGGCCGCCGGGCAGCGCGCGGCAGCCTCGAGCGCCTCGTCGAGGTTGTCGCATTCGATGATGTAGTAGCCGCCGAGGACTTCCT
>CAZRUC010000334.1:0-3001 GCA_964603175.1 uncultured Anaerolineaceae bacterium | reverse complement strand
TGGTAGACCGGCTGGGCCTGGTAGACCGGCTGGGCCTGGTAGACCGGCTGGGCCTCGTAAACGGGCGCCACGTAGACCGGGGCCGCGTAGACGGGCTGACCCACATAGGGCTGAGCCGGCGGCTGAGCCTGCGCCTGAGGGACCTGGGCCTGGGGCGCCGCGCCGGCTGCCGGTCCCGTCACCGAATCCTGCACGGCACCTGTGGCTTTCTGGAACTCGCGGAAACTCTTGCCGATCGCGCCGCCGACCTCCGGAAGCTTGCCCGGGCCGATGATTATCAGGGCGATCACCAGGATGATCAGCAAGTGCGCGGGTGAAAGGCCAGCCATTACTTCCTTCTCCTTCTTGGTTCCTGTTTGGGCCGGATAATTCTCATCAGCCACCCGGTTGGGCGACCGCAGGATTCGCGGCCTTGATCGCGGACCGCAGGTGCTCCGCGGCATCTTCCGCAGTTATGTCGCGCTGTGGCTCGGAGAGAAGCTCATAGCCAACCATGAACTTCCGTACGGTGGCCTGGAGAAGCGGCGGATAGAAGTGGGCGTGGAGCTGCCAGTGCGGTCTCTCGACGCCGTCAAACGGCGCCTGGTGCCATCCCATCGAGTACGGGAACGGCTCATCGAACAATTCGTCATAGCCGCGGAGCAACTCGACCAGCCGCTCCGATAGTGAGTTGCGCTGGCGTTCGTCGAGGTCCGGCAGTTGGGAGACCGGCCGGCGGGGGACGATCAACGTTTCGAACGGCCAGGCGGCCCAGAACGGAACGACAACCAGCCACTCGTCGTCGCTCGCGAGGTCCCTTGGCCCGCCTATCTCCTGCTCTGCGTAATCCAGCAGGAGACCGCGCCCTGTGGCCTCAAAGTGACGGCGCTGGGTCGCATCCTCCTTCTCCGCTTCGCGAGGTTGGGCGCTGCCGGCCCATATCTGGCCATGCGGGTGAGGATTGGATGCCCCCATCGCGGACCCGCGGTTCTCGAAGACCTGGACCCACTCGAATGACTTTCCGAGCGACTCGGACTCCGTCGACCACAGATCCACGACACTTCTGGCTTGGGACGCGCTCATGCGCGACATGGTCAGGTCGTGGCGGGGTGAGAAGCAGATAACCAGGCATGTGCCGCGTTCACTTTCGGCCCGCAGCAGCCCGTCCTCGAAGGATGCCATGGGGGAGTCCGGCTGGAGTGCGGCGAAGTCGTTGGTGAAGACGAACGTGGAGTCGTATTTCGGATTCCGCTCCCCGTTAGCCCTCACATTGCCCGGGCACAAGTAGCAGGACGGGTCGTAGGCCGGCAAGTTGCCGGGCGGCGGCGTCTCCTCGCGACCGAGCCATGGGCGGCTCGTCCGCTCAGACGAGATCAGCAGCCATTCGCCGGACAGGGCGTTGTAGCGTCGATGCGGTTGCGACAGGAGGAGGGGAGCGGTCGATTCCTTGCTCACGGGCGCCCCTCCAGCTTGCCGTGGTGGGACGAGGGGCTCCCAGCTCTCTCGGTCGTCTCGACATCGCCGGTTGCGATGTCCACCAGCATCAGTCGCCGTACGACCGAGGCCAGCTGACTGCGGGCTGCCTGATCGAGTCCGCTGTCGGTGATGATCGTGTCGGCATCCTCCAGCCGTGCCACCGAGCTGACGCCGATGATGCCCCATTTCGTATGGTCGGCCAGAACGATCAGGCGTCGGCCCGCCTCGATCAGAGCGCGGTTTGTCTCCGCTTCCAGGATGTTCGGCGTCGTCAGGCCCGTTCGGTAGTCCACTCCATGGCTGCCCATGAAGACCGTGTCGACATGCAGAGAGCGGATGACCTCGACCGCGAACGGACCGACGAGGGCATCGGATGGGGTTCTGACGCCGCCACTCAGGATGACCGTCTGGTCCGCGCGCCCGTCCCTGTAGAGGACGTCCGCAACCGGCACCGAGTTCGTGAGGACCGTCAGACCTGGGACGTCGGTCAGTCGTCTCGCCAATGCGAAAGTGGTCGTTCCTGCCGATATGGCGATGGCAGTTCCGGGTGTGACGAGGCCGGCGGCGGTGCCGGCGATGAGCGCCTTCTCGACCTGCATGAGTGTCGACTTGACGGTGAATCCCGGTTCGAATAGCGAGCTGCCTTCTATCGCCGTGGCGCCGCCGTGGACCTTCTCGATAAGGCCGCGCTCATGCAGGACTTCGAGGTCGCGCCGAACCGTCATGTCCGACACGCCGAGGGAACGCACGAGGTCGGCGACGCGTACGGCACCCTCCTCGCGTACCCGTTCGAGGATCTGGGTCTGCCGCTGCCTGGCAAGAGCCGGACGTTTGGCCGCGCCATTCAGACCCGGCGTTTCCTCGATGAGTGGCTCCCGCTTGGAATCCATCCTTCTCCCGCTCGTCGGCGTGTCTATCTGACTCCCTGCGTCGATCGTAATCCTGCCGCAGTCCGAAGTGTAAGTCAACGTATTCAAACATGATCCCACGCGGATTGTAAGCAAAGCCACTTGACAGCTAGGCCAATCGGGTCTGACAATCGGCGTGTCCTGTTGGTTTCCGTTGAACCACGATCGCCAATCCCGGCCGTGGAGGGAGGAGTGACCGTTCTAATGGATGAACAAGAGAAGCGCGCCGGCTTGCTCTCAGGTGGGCAAGTCTCGAGGCGAGAGGTCCTGAAGAAGGGACTGATCGGTGCAGCCGGACTCACCGTGCTGCCGGCGGTCCTGGCGGCTTGCAACACGGCGGCGGCGACTGCCACGCCGACCGCGAGCACGGCTGCGACTGCCAGCACCGGCCCGACCGCCAGCTCGGCGAGTGTGGCCCCCTCGACCGCGGCCCTTAGCGGCAAGGTGACGTTCGGTTCCAACCTTTCGGACGCCGTGCCGAAGCAGGCTTTGGCCGCCGTGGTCACGGCGTTCACCACGGCTAACCCTGGAGTCACGGTTACCGTCAACACGGTCGACCACACGACCTTCCAGAATCAGATCAGCAGCTACCTCTCGGCCACCCCCGAGGACGTGATCAGCTGGTTCTCCGGCTTCCG
>CAZRUC010000333.1:0-3004 GCA_964603175.1 uncultured Anaerolineaceae bacterium | reverse complement strand
GGGCCACTGTTCCTGCCCGCTTACGCGGCCTCGTCATTGGGTGCGCTGATGCGGCGCCGGCATCCCTATTGGTCCAATCGGTTCGAGGTCTCCGCCCGTCGTGGCGAGTCCCCGATGGCCTCTCTCCCACCCATTCCATAGCAAAGACGTAGCATATCCATACGGTGCGCGCCGCTGAACTTTGCGCACAGAGCCCAACCTCGAGGAACAAGTCCGCATGCCCGCCCTGACCGAAGAAGCCGTACTCAACGCCCTGCGCACAGTTCAGGAACCGGAGCTCGGTGGAGATCTGGTCACCCGCAACATGATCAAAGACCTATCGATCGAGGGCACGGGCGTCGCATTCACGATCGAACTGACCACCCCGGCCTGTCCGCTCAAGGACGAGATCCAGGCTCGAGTGGAGCAGGCGCTGCACCCGCTGGGCGTCGAGCAGGTAGATGTCACCTGGGGCGCCACGGTCCGTCGGTCCACGCCGGCGAGCCCGCAGCTTCTGCCCGGCGTCAAGAACATCGTTGCCGTTGCGTCGGGCAAGGGCGGCGTGGGCAAGACGACGGTGAGCGTCAATCTGGCCGTGGCCCTCGCTCAGGCGGGCGCATCGGTGGGCCTGCTCGATGCAGATATCACGGGACCCAACATCCCGATGATGATCGGGGCCGAAGGCCAGCCCATCGCCAGCCCGAATGGGAAGATCACCCCGATCGAGGCCTACGGCGTGAAAGTCATGTCGATCCAGTTCTTCATTCCCGAGGGCCAGCCGGTGGTCTGGCGAGGGCCGCTCGTGGGCGGTGCGATCCAGCAGTTCCTGCGCGACGTGGAATGGGGCGAGCTCGACTATCTCGTGGTGGACCTGCCGCCCGGCACGTCCGACGCGCAGCTGACCCTGGCCCAGGCCGTGCCGCTCACCGGCGCCGTTCTCGTAACGACTCCGCAGCAGGTTTCCCTGGCCGACGTGACGAAGGCACTGGCCATGTTCAGGCGTGTCAGCGTGCCGATTCTCGGAGTCGTCGAGAACATGGCCGGCTTCGTGTGCGCCCACTGCGGCGAAGTGACCGACCTCTTCGGTCGCGGCGGCGGCGAGCGCTTCGCAGCCGAGAATGGCCTCGACTTCCTGGGCGGCATTCCGCTCGACGTCACCCTTCGTCAGGGCGCCGACGTAGGCGTTCCGGCCGTGGCACAGAGCCAACCCGGTCCCGCAGCGAAGGCGCTGGAGCACGTCGCCAGGGCCATCGCGGGCAAGGTCAGCATTCAGGCGGCTCGCGAACAGCCGGTCCTCACCATCTCCTGAGGGAACGCGCGGCGCCGGGGAGACGCTGCGGGGAAGCCCCTCAAACGCTGATCGCAGGGACTACCATCGTTGGATGCTCTGCCCGGAATGCGCGGCGCCCACTAACCCGGGTGCGCGTTTCTGCCATCTCTGCGGCACTCGGCTCGACACGCCGATCGATGACCTGAAGGCGGGCGACCGCCGTGTCGTCACCGCTCTCTTCGCGGACCTCGTGGGCTATACGCAACTGGTCGACGAACTCGACCCGGAGGAGGTCCGTTCCCGAGTCGACGAGGCCCTCAAAGCTCTAGCTGAAGCCGTGGTCCACTTTGGCGGCTCGCTCGAGAAGTTCGTCGGTGACGCGGTGCTGGCAGTATTCGGCGCCGCGATTGCCCACGACGACGATGCGCTGCGCTCATGCAAGTGCGCCGTCGAGATGCAGCAAGCACTCGGACGAGTCTCGGTAGGCAACTCTCGCCCGCTCGAGCTTCGAATCGGCATCGCCACTGGAGAGGTAGTCGCGGGGTTGCGCGATTTGGGGGGTTCACGATCGGTGGCCCTCACCGGCGATCCGATGACGACCGCCGCGCGCCTCCAGCAGCTTGCCGAACCCGGACAGATATTGCTCGACGAGCACACCGCCACAGCCGCCGCACCGCGCATCGACGTGGAGATAGCCGGAGAGCGCCTGCTGCGCGGCCAGAGTCGTCCGGTCGTGGTCCACAGGCTCCGCTCCGTACGCCGCCCGATCAGCCATCTCTCTGAGCGAGCCATACCTCTCATAGGCCGCGACACGGAGCGAGCGCGGCTGGTGGAGCTGGTCAAGCGCACCGCGGCGACCGGCCGCGGCGGCGCGGCCGTGGTCACCGGCGAGCCGGGGGTGGGCAAGTCGCGCCTTCTTTGCGAGATCGAAGAAGATGCTCTTGCCGCGGGCTTCGGCTGGATCTGGATCGACAACGCGCCACATGGCGTCGATTTGCCTTACCGCGCCGTCCGCAACCTCGTGGAGTGGCTCGCCGACGAAAAGGGCGTCAACGCTGGGGTCCTCGGGCACGAAGTTTTCGTGGATTCCGCGAGCGACCAGGATCCGGCGGCGATGCGACTCGTCCTGGGCGCGCTTGCCACGCTCGCTAACGACTCCGAAATGCTCCTCATCCCCGAAGAAGGCTGGGATCCAAAGTACCTGCCATCGATCGATCCCGGTGAGCTGGTAGCGGGTTTCCGCCTGGCCGCGCGGCGCTGGATCAGCTACATGGTCGCCGAGAAGCCGCGCTGCGTGGTTCTGGACGACTATCACTGGATCGACCCCTCCAGCCGCGCGCTCCTGGCAGAGATGGTCCGACTGGCCGCCGAAGTCCCTCTCATCGTACTCACCGGAGCGCGACCGCCGGCTATGCCGGAATGGGTCGCACTGCCCCACGTGGAGTTGATCCAACTCGGCGGCCTGGATGCGGACGCCACGGAACAGCTTGGGACGGCGATGGCCGGCGGCGACCTCGAGGCCGAGTCGGCCCGCTGGCTATACCAGCGGACCTCGGGCAACGCTTTGTTCGTGACGGAGGTTCTTCGCACCCTCGGCGACGGTGGGAACCTCGAGCGGATCGGCGAACACCTGCGCATCGACCCGGGAGCTGCACGACGCAGCGTTCCTCTCAGCCTGCGAGCTTTGATGGGGGCGCGCATCGACGCGCTTCCGGCGGGGCCGCGCGGCGCCCTGGAGCTCGCGTCGGTGATCGG
>CAZRUC010000332.1:0-3009 GCA_964603175.1 uncultured Anaerolineaceae bacterium | reverse complement strand
CGTGAATGTCTTCCCGGGACGCAGTGTCCGCCTGACCTCGCGGCTCGCGAGTGCCATCGCGGTCACATTCCCAGAGACGTGCGCAACGCTCGGGCACAGGCGGCCGTGTCTCGTGACCGGCACTCCCATCCGCGATGCGCTGGCCGTGAGTCGAGCCGACGCGCGCGCCACGCTCGGGATCTCGGCGGACGAGCACCTCTTGCTGATCTTCGGCGGCTCGCAAGCGGTCCGCCGCTTCAATGATTCGGTGGCCGCCTCGCTACCGCGCCTGGTCGCGCAAACGCACGTCATCCACGTCACCGGAGAAGCAGGCTACGAGGCGGCGGTCGCCGGCCGCGACGCGCTACCCGATGACCTCCGTTCCCGCTACCGGCCGGAGCGCTTCCTCGCGGGCGGGATGGATCTTGCGCTCGCAGCCGCGGACCTGGTCGTGGGCAGAGCCGGATCGTCGACGCTCTCCGAGGTGGCGGCTTTCGGCTTGCCGATGGTGGTGGTGCCTTATCCGCACGCCGCCGGCCACCAGCGGCTCAACGCCGAGGAAATGGTCCGAGCCGGTGCCGCGCGGCTGGTGGAGGACGACGCCTTCGACTCTGAGGCGCTCCTGGCGGCGGCCGCCATCATGGACAAGCCGTCGGAGCGCGACGCAATGGCTACGGCCGCTCGCTCGCTGGGACGTCCCGGCGCCGCCCGGGCCGTGGCGGAGCTTGTGATGGCCGCCGCGGAACGGCGCCCCTTCCCGGATCCCGCACGTCTGGAAGCAATCTCCCGAGGAGTAGCCTCGTGACGGGTCATGTCACCGCGGCGTCGAGCTGGGCTGCGGGTGCCGACACGGGCACTCTTGCCGCGGTCGCCGCAGACCTCCGCGCCCGCCTCGGGGTGCGCGTCCGCGCCGCCGAGCCGCTCGCCGGCCATACGACGATGCGTGTCGGTGGCCCGGCGGACCTGCTGGCCGTCGCCACCGACACCGCGGAGCTGGCGGCGCTGGTGCGTTTTGCGCGCCAGGGGACTATTCCCTGCGTCGTGGTCGGCCGTGGCAGTGACCTGATCGTGAGCGACCGGGGCATACGGGGGCTGGTGATCGTGTGCCGCGCCGAAGGCCATCGGATCGATGGGGACTTGCTGGTCGCCGAGGCGGGCCTTCCGCTCGCCCGCGCCGCGACACTGGCGCAGAAAGCCGGCCTGACCGGCATGGAGTTCGGGCTGGCCATCCCTGGGACCGTCGGCGGCGCGATCTGGGCCAATGCCGGCGCCCACGGCACTGAAATTGCGACAGTCCTGGAGTCGGCCACGATCCTGCGAGCCGACGGCAGCGAGCGGGTGGAAACCGCGAAGAACCTGGAGCTCACTTATCGTGACAGCCGCCTCAAGCATGAGGGCGGCTCCGAGCTCGTCCTCGCGGCCACGTTCCAGCTCTCGCCGGGGTCGCCGACAGTCATCAAGGAACGCCTTGGCGAGATCCGTCGCTGGCGCCGGGAGCACCAGCCGATCAGTCTTCCGAGCGCCGGAAGCGTCTTCCGCAACCCGCCGGGGGACTCCGCCGGTCGGCTTATCGACGCCTGCGGGCTCAAGGGACGGAGAGTCGGCGGCGCCGCCATCAGCGAGAAGCACGCAAACTTCATCGTCAACGACCGCAGTGCCAGTGCGGCCGATGTCCGCCGCCTGGCGGAAGAGGCGCAATCGGCCGTGGCGAAACGATTCGGCATCGAGCTCGTCTACGAAGTGCAATTCTTGGGGGACTGGTCCGACTGGCAGCGGGAGGCGAGATGACACGGGACAATCGCGAGCGACCGGTTGTCGTTCTACTCGGGGGGCCCTCCGCCGAGCACGACGTCTCGGTCGTCTCCGGCTGGGCGATTGCCGATACGCTTTCGGATGCCGGGCACCCAGTCGAGCGCGTCTTCATCGATCTCTCCGGTGCTTGGTGGTCGATGCCCTCGACCGCCGCATCCGGGCGACCCGCCGCGGGCTCGTTCGACGATCCCCGGGGAGTCGGGGCGACCGGCCCGATGTCGGCCGCGGCGGCTCTCGAATCGATGGCCGGCCGCGACCCGCGCCCGGTCGTCTTTCCGGCCCTGCACGGACCGTTCGGCGAGGACGGCACCGTCCAGGCGCTTCTGGAGGCTCATGAGCTGCCGTATGCGGGCGCCGGCGTCGCCGCTTCTGCCATCGGCATGGACAAGGCCATCTTCAAGCGTCTAATCGGCGGGATGGGGCTGCCGATACTGGACTGGGTCGAGGTCGGGGCCGCCCGATGGGCTGCCGAGCCGGAGGCCGTTCTGCGGCAGCTCGACGCTCTCGCCGAGCGAGCGGGCGAGGTACGGCTGATGGTCAAGCCGGCCCGGCTGGGTTCGTCCGTAGGCATGACCGTGGCCTATTCGGCGGCCGATCGGCCGGCCGCCCTCGAGACCGCTTTCGAGTACGACACGCTGGCCGTGGTCGAGCGCTACCTGGACCATCCGCGCGAGCTGGAAGTGGCCGTCATGGGCAACGAACCCGCGGCGATATGCGTGTACGGGCCAGGCGAGGTCTTCCCGGGCCGGGAGTTCTATGACTACGTGGCCAAATACTCTGACGGCGTCTCGCGCACCGTCCCCGCGGCCGAACTCGACCCGAACCTCACGGAGCGGATCCGGGAAATGGCGCGTAGCGCCTACGTGGCGATCGGCTGCGAGGGATTCGCGCGACTGGACCTGCTGATGTCCGCGGCCGGGGGCGTGTTCGTGAGCGAGATCAACACGATCCCGGGCTTCACGCCCATCAGCCTCTTCCCGCAAATGGCAGCCACGGGCCTCGGCAGCTTCGGGGCCGTGTGCGAGCGCATCATCGAGCTGGCGGAAGAGCGCCAGGCTTCGCGCGTCCGGCGGCGCCTCCACCCCACAGACCTTCCGCGCTAGGGTCCGCCGATGACCAGCGGCCTTCCAGTTCGACGCGGCGGCTCGCAAGTCCGCCGCCGTCCCGTGCGCCGTTCCTCGCCGCGGCTTCGCCAGGTCCAGTTCCTGGCACTGGCCG
>CAZRUC010000331.1:0-3012 GCA_964603175.1 uncultured Anaerolineaceae bacterium | reverse complement strand
GTTCCGGCTCTGCCGCTCGGCGTGGTAGCACTCCTCGCGTTCGCGCTGGAGCTCCAACTGCTCGCACGGAACTCCGAGGTCGCGGGCCGTGCCGTCGCGCAGGAAGTTTCGGCGGCCCCAGCGCGATATGTCGCGGCTGTACTTGCGGACCTGGCGGGTATAGATCAAGGCCTCACGCACGAAGCCCCAGTCGGTGCAGCTGCCGGCGGTGGCTCCGGCGAGAATGGCCCGACGGTAGTCTTCGGCGGTCGAGCCGTCGAAGAGCGTTCGCCCGTCGCCGATCGTGTCGAGCGTGTGGCCGTCGCTGTTGCCGACCAGCGGCAAGCCCAGTTCGGCCGCCAGTCTGGCCGTGGCCGCGCGTCCGTAGCGGCCCGCAGTGGACGGGTTGAAGCCCTCCAGGGCGTCCCAGTAGACCAGGGGATCGGGCGAGTTGTGGACGCGCAGGATGGCGTTCTTGCGCATGCCAAGCGTGAAAGCCGAGAACGGGTGCGGCACGATCGCCAGCCCGCCCTGTTCGTGGATCTCGGCGACGGTCGTCTCGACGCGCAGGTTGCGCTTCAGGCGAGCCTGGAGGAAGAGCCCGAGGAGATGACCGCTGCGAGTCGTGACCTCCTCCGCCACGACGACGTCGACCCGGCTGCCTCGTTCACGCGCCAGGCGCTGGCACTCTACGGCCGCCTCGGTGCGCTCATGGTCGCTGATCGCGATTACGTCCAGGTCAGTCTGGGTCTCGACGTATTCGAGGATCTCGGCCGCGGAGGCGGTTCCATCCGACGCGAGCGAATGGATATGCATGTCCGCCATGCCCTGCCGGATCCGGTCGCCTTCGTTCACCGATTCCCTCCGGGATCGTTTCGTGCCGGCCGCTCGAGGTCCGGCCAGATATGGTGGAAGCAAGCCAGCCACTGGTCGGGTGCGTCGACGACCACGCGCTCGAACAGCCTCGCCTCTTCCTGGAGCATCGCCCGGCTGCGTTCCCGCCTGCTGCCAGACTGCGGAACCGGCACGGGCCAGAGCTTGCCACGATAACGGCCCGGGCCCACTCGCCGCACCCCCGAAACGTACATGGGAGCGCCGGTTTCGCTGGCAAGTAGTACCGGTCCCGCCGGGATCTTGGTCGTGGCGCCGAACAACTGGACCTCGATACCACCGCCGGTGATGTCGCGGTCGGCGATCAGCCCGATCGGCTCGTTCCGTCGCAGCGCGGCGATCAACTCCGTTCCCGCCTCCTCCAGGCCGACGATGCGAAGCCCATAGGAGACGCGAATCCGGTAGAGATAGCGCTGGATCCGCTCGTTACGCAGCGTCTCCATGGCGGTGGTGATGGCGCCCAGTCGGCTCATGGCGTACAGCCCCGGCATCTCGATCGGTCCGAAGTGCATGCCCACGAGAATCAGGGCGCGCCGAGTCGCCATCGCATCGTCGATCTCGGCCACCGTGTCGATGACGATTCGCTCTTGGACGTAGGCCGCGGTAAAGCGCGGGGTCCGGAGGACCTCCATGTAGTAATGGGCGAGGCTGCGGAACGCCGAGCGGACGAGCTTCTCGAGGACCCGCGGATCGTCGGCCGCGCGTCGGTACCGCTCATCGCCGACTTCGTGGGCCGCCATCCACACGACCACGCGGCGCAGGTTCAGTCGTGCCCTGTCGCGCCGCTCGCCCGACACGGTATAGGCGATGCTGCCGGCCACGTCGGCGAGATGCCAGACGATCCGGTCGGGCAGCTTGCAGATCACGGTGCCGCCCGCGATGACCAGGACGGCGGTCAGCCAAGCTCGAAGCCGGCCGAACGGTCCCGGGCGCGTGCCGGCGGCGGGTGCGTGGGCCTGCTTCGACCTCCGACCCCCAGCCGACGCCTGAGCAGAGTCCCGGAGTTCCTGGGCGGCCTCAGGCGCGGTGCCGATCATTTCTCGGCCAGGGCGGCGACTGCGGCGGCCAGCTGGCGCTCCTCTTCCGGTGAGGTCGGCCAGATCGGCTTGAAGATGTACCACTGCTCGGGGGCGCGGGCAATGAAGCGCTCCAGCGCATGGGCGATCTCCTGGGTCGCGCGCGCAACCTCGGCCGGTTCTGTCGAGGCGACCATGATGGGATCGGTGGCGACGGCTCGGAAGCTGCCGTCGGGCAGACGCGAAACCGCAACCGGAACGATCGTGGAGCCGTGGCGCCCGGCGAGCTGCGCCGGCCCGGCGGGCAACGTCGTCCACGCGTCGAAGAGGCGAACCGGGATTCCGTCCGGGCGGTAGCCCCAGTCCACGAGCAGCACCAGGGGCTCGCGATGGAGCAGCACCTTGTAGACGCCCCGCAGGTTGCGCCACGAAATGATCTTGACGCCCCACTCGGCGCGCTGGCGGTTGAGCAGCTCGTAGAGGCCGCTGAACGCCGTGTCATCGCCGACGACGCTGATCGGCAGACCCTGGGACACGAAGCCGGCGGCCGCGGCCTCGTTGTTCCCGAGATGGGCCGCCACCAGGATCAGGCCGTTGGAGTTGTGGTACAGGTCGAGGAAGCCTTGGAGATTCTCGATCTCGAGCATGCCCTCGCACTTGTCGCGCGGAACCCATGGCAGCCGCATCAACTCGAGGATGTAGCGGCCGTAGTTGCGGTACGCGGCGCGGGCCATTCGACCGGCTGCTTTGTCACTCGGTGGCACGCCCAGAACGTGGCCGAAGTTGGCGCGCAACCAGCGGCGACGCGTGGGTCCCAGGGCATAGCCGATCATCGCGAGCCAGCCACCGACTCGATAGGTCGGGCCCGCCGGGATGTGGCCCACGATCCAGGACGCCGTGCGCCAGAAGCTGAGCAGCAGGAAACCCGCCAGGTGGGTCAGCCGCGTCTCTTCTTCCCGACGGTGAGGCGCTTCGAGCTTGGCGGGTTTTGCGGCTTTGGTCGCCTCAGGCTCGCCGGGTGACGGGCGGCGCCGCTCCGGCGCCGCCACATCGCGACGCCGCTCCGGCGCCGCTGTATCGAATGGCTTCTCTGTCACTTGACCTCGGCGGGCTTACCGCCACGAAG
>CAZRUC010000330.1:0-3015 GCA_964603175.1 uncultured Anaerolineaceae bacterium | reverse complement strand
TACTTGCAGGTAGTCTGGAGGCTGGGGCTCAGGAGCTTGTCCCAGCCCCGGGTCTTTGCAACATCGGTCAGGTCCGTGAGCAATCCCTCGCTCGACAGCAGGCCCGCGTTCGCGTTGCCCTTGTTGAGTTCCATGACATCAGGTGCCTGATCTGAGCTCAGGACCATCTGTGCGGTCTGCTGAATCTGCTCGAAGCCCTTGTTCTCGTAGGCGACGGTGACGCCGGGGTGCGTGTCCTTGAACTGCTGAATTGCGGCGGTCCAGGCAATGCCCATCGCGCCGGTTTGCGATTCGTAGTGCCAGAGCGTGAGTGTCCTGCCCGCGTAGTTCGGCGTGGCGGAGGCAGTCGCGCCCGAGGGGGCTGCGCTCGAAGGGGCTGCGCCCGTCGTGGCGGTCGCACCCGACGTTTGGGTGGCTGTCGATCCGCTACAGGCCACCAGGCTGATTGACATGGCGACTGCGGCGAGGACTGACAATGGTCTTCGCGTCGTTCTCAACATCCCTTCTCCTGTGGTTGTGATGGATGGCCCGAGCGCCCGGCTCCCTGGGCACCGCGAACGCCCGATGGGCATTGCCTGTACCTCCTCCTGTACACCTCCTTGACTGGTCCGACCCGGGGACGCACCGGTGGCGGTCGGCCGGGTCTGGACCCGCCGTCAGTGCGAACCCGCGGTGGGACGCGAACGGCGAGCTGTGTCTGGTGATGGACCGGTGCTGCCGCGAACGACGAGGCGGCACGGCAGCAGCTGCTGCACGAGTTCGTGGCGGCCGTCCTCGAGCTGCTCGATGAGCATCTCGACGCCGAGGCGGCCGAGCTCGGCGCTTTGTGGAGTGAGGGCCGTCAGCGGGGGCAGCGTCATCTCGGCGACCCGAGCCGACGAGACAAGCGATACGAGCGAGAGGTCATCCGGGATCCTCCAATTACGCGCTCCCGCGGCCTGCATGACGCCGACCGTCGCCCTCTCGTTCATGGTCATGAGCGCGGTCACCTCAGGGTGGGCGTGGATTAGCTCCTCGAACACCTCTCGTCCGGCCAGCACGGTGTCGCCGCAGAAGCGACTGATCGGCGTGAGCCCGGCGGCCCGGGCCGCCTCGTCGAAGCCGGTGGCCGCTCGAACGGAAGGCCCATATCCGGCATTGAACGCTTCCTCGGAATGGTTCAGGAAGGCGATCTGCCGGTGGCCGAGCTGGACGAGATACGTCACGGCGTCGCGGGTCGTCTGCTCAAAGTCGATGTCGACGAAGCCGAGGTCGGAGGCGTTGGCCGGCCGTCCGATCATGCTGAATGGAACGCCGATCTCGCGAAGCAGTTCGATCCGCTCGTCGCGGAGGCGGACCTCCATGACGAGGACACCGTCAACGAGGCTCTGACGGACCAACTGCTGCAGCTCGCCGACGGCGTGGATCTCAGTCGGCCACAGGACGAGGTGATAGCCGAGACGCTGGGCAGTCTCGGCGGCCCCGGTGACGAATTCGAGCTCGGTGGCTCCAAAGCCACGCGGCAACGCCGGGAACAGCAGGGCGATGATGCGGCTCCGCTTGCTGGCGAGGCCCCTCGCCAGCGCATGCGGCTGGTAGCCAAGCTCGGCCATCGCCTGCAAGATCCGCAGGCGCGTCTCTTCGGATACGGGCCGCGTGCCGTTCAGAGCGTAGGACACGGTACTCAGGGCGACGTTTGCCCGTTTGGCGACCTCGAGCATCGTCGGTGCGGACATCGGTACTCCGGTCGAGCTGCCATTCCCCGCTGGGAGTAACATCGCCGTCGAAGCGCATAGTCGAAGCGCTTCGACGGCACGCTAACGCGGCGACTGGGGCCGTGTCAAGGACCAAACACCAAGCCGAGCGCTTCGCCACCGGCGGCACCCGGTACGCCGGCGCGAAAACGAAGGCCACGCGTAACGGAGGACAGGCCGTGACTCAGGACTTCTTCTCGGAAGTGGCGGACCGCATCCCGTTCGGCGGCTTGGAGTCGAGCGATCCGCTGACGTTCAAGGTCTACGAGCCCGATCGGCTGGTGCTCGGCAAGCGAATGGAGGACCACCTCCGGATCGCCGTCTGCATGTGGCATTCGTTCGCTTCGGGCGGCTCGGACGTCTTCGGCGAGGGCACGTTCGACCGCCCCTGGCTAGATCCCGGGCTCGACCCCCTAGCTGCCGGGCGGGCCAAGCTCGACGCCGCCTTCGAGTTCATCGCCAAGCTCGGGGTCCCGTTCTACTGCTTCCACGACCGCGACATCGCTCCCGAGGGCCGGACGTTCGCCGAGACGAAGGCTCATCTCGAGGCCATGGTCGACTACGCCGGGGAACATATGGCTCGGACGGGCGTGAGGCTGCTGTGGGGCACAGCCAATCTATTCGGTCACCCGCGTTACGCTGCCGGCGCCGCCACGAATCCCGATCCGGACGTCTTCGCCTTTGCGGCAGCGCAGGTGAAGCTCGCGCTCGAGGCGACAAAGCGACTCGACGGCGCCAACTACGTCCTATGGGGTGGTCGAGAAGGCTACGACACGCTTCTCAACACCGACCTCGCCCGCGAGGATACCCAACTCGCCCGGTTCCTCGGTTTGGTCGCGGAGCACAAGAACCGGATCGGTTTTGAGGGCCCGCTCCTGATCGAACCCAAGCCTCACGAGCCGACGAAGCACCAGTACGACCACGACTCTGCGATCGTCCACGGCTTCCTCGTCCGGCACGACCTGGCCGGCGAGTACCGGCTGAACATCGAGGCGAACCACGCCACGCTTTCGGGCCACAGCTTCCAGCACGAGATCGCCTACGCGGTAGCCAACGGCATCCTCGGCAGCATCGACGCCAATCGCGGCGACTACCAGAACGGCTGGGACACCGATCAGTTTCCCAACTCCGTCGACGAGCTATCCCTGGCGATGTACGAGATCCTCCGGGGGGGAGGTCTGACCACTGGCGGGTTCAACTTCGACGCCAAACTGCGCCGCCAGAGCCTGGCCCGGACGGATCTGTTCCACGGTCACATCGGTGGCATCGACACGCTTGCCCG
>CAZRUC010000329.1:0-3015 GCA_964603175.1 uncultured Anaerolineaceae bacterium | reverse complement strand
GCCGATAGCGAGTTCGGCCGCCTGGTCGAGGGCTTCGAGGGGACGGGCGATCGCTGGCTGGTGGCCGTGCAGTGCCACCCCGAACGCATCGATTCCACGCCCGACGAATTCGACCGCCTCTGGGAAGCGTTCGTGGGCGCGGTGCGTGTGGCCGCCTTATCCGCCCCGGGAAGCGCCGTGGGGAGCATCCCCCGGCCCGGCTGACCGACGGCGCCGACGGCACGGAGCCCGGGGCGCCACTCCTGGCGCCACTCAGCGCCATTCAGCGCCACTCCTGACGCCACCTTCGGCGCCACTCTCGCCACGTGCACTTCCCTGCCCCGCCCGCCGGCAGGTATCTTTCCTCAGTCAGTGCCAGACAGGCTAGGAGGAACCCGGTGTTCGTACCTCTTTCCGTGCTTGAGTTCCGGGACCGGGCCGAGACGTTCTTCCATGCCAGGACCGGCGTCGTCGACAGTGAGCGGCGGTTCACGTACGGGGCTTTCGGTGAGAGGACGCATAGGCTCGCCAACGCCCTGCGCGGGCTCGGCGTTCGCGACGGCGATCGCGTCTCGTTCATCACGTACAACACCCACCACCTGCTCGAGGCGTATTACGGTGTCCTCGAGGCCGGCGCTGTCCTCAACCCGATCAACATCCGCCTCGGTCCCAACGAGATCGCCTACATCCTCGAGCATGCCGGATCGCGCGTGGTCTTCTTCCACAATGACTTCCGGCCGCTCGTCGAGGCGATCGCACCCAAGCTGGCGGGTCGTCCTCGGTTCGTGGTACTCGAGGGTGAGCCAAACGGGATTGCCAGCGATGAGTACGAAGCTCTTCTGTCAGGCGGCGCGACCGACCCGCTGAGCCCCGAGATCGACGAGAACGCCATGGCCGAGCTGTTCTACACGAGCGGCACGACCGGTTTCCCCAAGGGCGTGTCGATGACCCATCGCGAGCTGTACCTGCACTGCCTCTACTCGCAGATCGGGCTGCAGTTCGACCAGGACGACGTCGTCCTGCACGTTGTTCCGCTCTTCCACGTGAACGGTTGGGGAACGCCCCACTTCCTGACGATGGTCGGCGGCCAGCACGTCATGCAGCGCAAGTTCGACCCGCTGAGCGTGCTCCAGTCGATCGAGCGGCACCGGGTCACCCGCATCCTGGCGGTGCCGGCGATCTTCAACTCGATCCTGCATCACCCGGAGCGCGCAGACCTCGACCTCTCGAGCCTGAAGCAGCTGATCATCGGCGGCTCGCCGTCGTCGCCGGCACTGGTCGCGGCGCTCGAAGAGACGTTCCACTGCCAGGCCATCGTCGGGTACGGGCTGACCGAGACTTCGCCGATCCTGACGCTGGCCCAGCCGCGCACCTTCCTGACGGAATCCGAGCCGCCGGAGAAGCGCGTGGCGCGGCAGGCGATGACCGGTTGGGCGATCCCCGGCGTGCAGCTCAAGGTCGTCCATCTGGACGGCAGCGACGTTCGCCCCGACGGCGAGCAGATCGGCGAGATCGTCGTGCGGTCCAACACCGTGATGGACGGCTACTACCGCGACCCGGACGCCACGGCCGAAACGATCAAGGACGGCTGGCTCCACACCGGCGACATGGCGACCATGGACGAAGCGGGCTACGTCCTGATCAAGGACCGCTCCAAGGACGTGATCATCCGCGGCGGCGAGAACATCTCCTCGGTCGAAGTCGAGACCACGATCCTGGGTCACCCGGCCGTGCTCGAATGCGCGGTCGTTTCGGCCCCGGACCGCCATCTCGGCGAAGCCCCCGTCGCGCTCGTGGTCCTGAAGCCGGGCGCCGAGGCGACGTCCCGCGAGATCCGCGAATTCTGCCGCGCGCGGCTGGCGCGGTTCAAGGTTCCGCGGGACGTGCAATTCCGCGATTCGCTGCCCAAGGGCGGTACCGGCAAGGTCCTGAAGGCCGAGCTCCGCGAGCCCTTCTGGAAGGGCCACACGGCGCGCGTCCAGTAGCCGGAGGACCAAGTCATGCTGTTCGATCTGCCTCTCTCCGAGCTCATGGTCTACAAGCCGGATCTCGACGAGCCCGCCGACTTCGACGCCTTCTGGGTGAAGACTCTGGGCGAAGCCCGATCGCACCCGCTGGCGCCTCGGTTCGAGCCGATCGATGCCGGGCTTTCGACCATCGACGTCTTCGACGTGACGTTCGCAGGCTTCGGCGGGCAACCGATCAAGGGCTGGTTCCTGGCCCCGCATGACGTGGCTTCATCGCCGTTCGTGAGAGACGGCCGGCTGCCGTGCGTGATCGAGTACATCGGTTACGGCGGTGGTCGCGGCCGGCCGCTCGACTGGCTGCTGCCGCCCAGTGCGGGCTACGCCCATCTCGTCATGGATGTTCGCGGCCAGGGCAGCACGTGGCGCGCCGGCGACACTCCCGACCCGGAATCCGATGCCATCACCGGGCAGTTCCCGGGCTACGCCACGCGCGGCATCGCCGACCCGGGCACCTACTACTACCGCCGCCTCATGACCGACGCCGTCCGAGCGGTGGAAGCGGCTCGGGCTCATCCGCTGGTGGACGCGACGCGCATCGCGGTCAACGGCGGCAGCCAGGGCGGCGGGCTGGCACTCGCCGTAGCCGGGCTGGTGCCCGACCTGCTGCTGGTGCTGTCCGACGTCCCGTTCATGTGCAACTGGCGCCGGGCGATGGAGATCACCGACGGAGACCCGTACCACGAGGTCGTCCGGTACTGCAAGATCCACCGCGACCAGGTCGATCGCGTCTTCCGCACGCTCTCCTACTTCGATGGCATGAGCTTTGCGGCCCGAGCCAATTCGCCGGCGCTGTTCTCCGTTGGGCTGATGGATACCGTTTGCCCGCCCTCCACGGTCTTTGCCGCGTACAACCATTACGCGGGACCGAAGCAGATCGAGATCTACCCGTTCAACGGTCACGAGAACGGCGAGTCCGTCCAGGTCGAGCTGAAGTTCCGCCACCTGGCCGCAGCCGCGGCCAAGGGCTGAGCGGAGTGAGGGGCGGAGGGGAAACGGAGGGAGACGCGCA
>CAZRUC010000328.1:0-3023 GCA_964603175.1 uncultured Anaerolineaceae bacterium | reverse complement strand
TAGAGGAGGGGAGAGGGGGCGTGGCTCCGCTGCCCGGCCTCGGCACTTGACATGTCAATACCCCCTGGGGGTATACACGGCGCCGGCGACGGTGTAGAATTCGGGTCGCGGAGGCCTGTCAAGACTTGACAGGCCCTTAGTCATGTCAGGGTGGTCGGCGGGGAACCGGCCGGACGGGGAAATCTGGCGATCGGACGACGTCGGTGTGGACGCGGCTCGGTCGACTGGAAATGATCGAACGTCCAGGCCGCGCAGATCGTCTGACATGGCAGGAGATGTTGATTGGCCGTTGGTGTTGCCGCCGAAGTGAAGAGCAAGCTGGCGATCCTGGATGTCGTCGGCGAAGCCGTGCAGCTAAAGAAGGCCGGCACCACGTACAAGGGGCTGTGCCCGTTCCACGGTGAGAAGACCCCGAGCTTCGTGGTAACCCCGGCGCGCGAGAGCTGGCACTGCTTCGGCTGCGGCGAGGGTGGGGACATTTTCAGCTTCGTCATGAAGCGCGACAGCCTCAGCTTCCCCGAGGCGCTCAAGCGTCTGGCGGCGCGAGCCGGCATCGAGATCGACGAGCGCACCAGCCGTGAGGATGCCCACAAGGCCCGCCTGCGCGACGTACTGGAGAACGCCATCGCCTTCTACCACGCGGTCCTGACGCAATCGAAGACCGGCGCGCCGGCGCTCGAATACCTGCACGCCCGCGGCTTCACGGACGAGACCATCGCCAAGTTCCAGCTCGGCTGGGCTCCGGGCGGCTGGGACCAGATGACGAAGATGCTCCAGGCGAGGCGCAACGTGGCGTTGACCGAGCTCGCCGAAGTGGGCCTGACGAGCGCCCGGCCGAGCGGTCGCGGCTCCTACGACAAGTTCCGAAGCCGCGTCATCTTCCCGATCCGGGACGCGGCGGGGTCCGCGGTTGGGATCGGGGGACGGGTGCTGCCCGGCGACGTCCACGACGAGAATGCCCCGAAATACCTCAACTCCCCGGCGACCGCGCTGTTCGACAAGAGCCGCACGCTGTACCTCATCGAACGAGCGCGCAATGAGATGCGGCGCGGCGATCAGGCCGTGCTCGTCGAGGGCTACACCGACGCGCTTATGGCGCACCAGGCCGGTTTCGAGAACGTGGTCGCGAGCCTCGGCACAGCGCTCACTCCCGCGCAGGTCGCGCTGATCGCTCGCTACGCGCGCGAGATCGTGCTCGCCTACGACGTCGACCCGGCCGGACAGCACGCGGGCTCGATCGGTGGGGCGGAGCTGTTCCGGCTCATCGGGGCGCTGGCCGCGGAGGAGACCGGCGTCGAGATCACGCGAGTTCGCGTTGCGCGCCTGCCCGAGGGCAAGGACCCGGACGAAGTGATCCGCGAAGAGCCCGATCTCTGGCGCGAGGCCGTCCGCACCGCCCAGCCAATCATCGAATTCCTGATCGACTACTACGCCACGTCCTTCGACGTTCGGCGCCCGGAGGGCAAGCGCAAGGCCGTGGCCGCGCTCATTCCGTTGCTGCGCGAGATCCGCGACCCGGTCGTCCGAGATGGATATTTACAAACCCTTGCGCGTCGCACGGGTGTGGAGGAGCGGGTCTTGCTCGAAGCCCTGCACGCTCCGGACTCGGCCGGACAGCCCGGAAGCCGAGGCGGCCGACCGAACGAAGGCGCCGGCAACTCCGGTCGATTCACCGCCGACGCGATCATTTCAGCCCCCGACTCCATAGACGTCAAAAGCGAGCTGAAGTCAGTCTCGCTCGACGAGCGCAAGCTGCTGCGGCTGTTGTTGCTGTGCCCGGATCAGCAGGAGCGTGTCGGCGATACGCTGCGGGCCGAGGGAGCGCAGCTTCCCAGCACGCCGGCGCGGGAGCTTCTCGCCGCGATGCTGGCCGACCGAGAGCTCGACCGCGAGGCCGGCGGGAGCGGCAGCTTCGAGCGGATGCGCTTCCTCGAGGCGCTGCCCCTGGAACTAAATGGCCTGGCGATCGCGCTCTACGCGGAACGCGGCCCCGATCCCAATGACCTCGCCGCGGACCGCGTCCGGATCGGCGTGGACCAGTGTCTGCTGGCCCTCGAGGCTGACAGGCTCGAACAAGAGATTGCCTTCAACAGCAGTGAACAGAAAGAGGCCGAGGCCGCAGGCGACACGAACGAAGTCCTGCGATTGGCCGCCGTACAACGCAACCTGAATGAGGCTCGCCGTTCCCTCGACCGACGTCGAGAGGATACGAGCCTTCTTGCATCCTCTGGAGGACACCGATGACTGATCCGCTCGACAAGCAGCTCGTGGAGGTCGCCCTTTCGGGCGGCGGCCGACGCAAGGCCGACCTCGAAGAGGCCAAGCTGGCGGGCGTCCACACCAGACGCTCGGCCGACGATGACGCGCTCGAGGACGATGACGACGAGTTGCTCGCAGAAGACGAAGTCGCGCCCCCGGACGTGCTCGACGACAGCGTCGAACTCGGCGTGGTCGAACTCGGCGTGGAGGTCGTGGAAGAGGACGGCGTAGTCGCCACTCGGGCCGTGCCCGAGGTCCCGGTCAAGCTGGATCCGGAAGCCCTCGAGGAGCCAACTCCCGAGGAGCTCGAAGCTCTCAGCGCCGACATGATCGGCATCGACGACCCCGTTCGGATGTACCTGAAGGAGATCGGCAAGGTCGCTCTCCTGACCGCGGAAGAAGAGGTCGTACTCGCCAAGGCCATCGAGCTCGGCGAGCAGATGGTCGAGGAGCCGTGGAAGGGCATCGTGTCGCTCCACGAGTGGACTCACCACGACACCGAGCGCAAGACTCGAACGATCAAGCCGCACTACCGGCTGCCGTTCGGGCCCGAAGCGGCTCGGATCGTCAACGACGCGGTGTCCGTGCCGTAAGCGGGCGACCTGCGCGTGCCGACGCCAGACTTCCATTTGATCAAGGCCGGCAAGGATGCCGAGTCCGAAGGCACCAAGAACCTGCTGCGCGACGCCAAGCACCGGGTTGCCGATTACAACGAGGCGCTGTCGCCCGAGACGTTCGTCGTCCTGCTCGACTGGGCCTATCTG
>CAZRUC010000327.1:0-3025 GCA_964603175.1 uncultured Anaerolineaceae bacterium | reverse complement strand
CTCAGCAGGTGACGTGGAGGATCGCGTAGACGTCGGCCGGCTCCAGGTCGGCAAGCAGGCGGCATGCTTCGCTGGTTGGAACTGCTTCGACCACGATCCCCCGTCGTGCCGCTTCCTCGCGCAGTTCCGGAGCGATGGGGAGCTGGCCCTTGGCGCCGGTACCGATGATCAGCCGCTTCCCACCCCAGGGGATCTCCTCGGCGGCGGACAGCGGCGTGTGCCGGGAACGGTTGGGCAGCGCCTTCGAGGGGCCCTTGTCCCGCTTGCGGATCTGCCCGCCTTCGATGACTACGTCGCGGCGATAGTCCCGGCCCTCGATCTCGAGCTGTCCGAACGCCACTAGCTCCGCTTTCATCGCTGGATTGTCTCACTCCATGGCGGCTCGGCCACGGTCCGATTCCGTCCCAACTCATCGGGGTGGGAGCGGGGTTGGGCATATCGGCCAATTCGCGCCGAACCAACGTTCGCAACGCTCTGGACTTCCAGGGCACATGTCCACTGCAGCCCGGCTCCTAGACTCGCATCATGCGCCGCGGGATTTCGCGCAACAATCGGTTCCTGGTCGCGATTGCAGGACTCACAATCCTTGCAATCCTCCTGGTGGCCTTCTCGTACGCTCGCACGGAGTCCGAGCGACTCGACATCCAGACCGACAGCCGCCAGGCAACCGATCTCTGGGCCGAGTCTGCAATGCTCACCGGCGACATAGCCGCCCAGCAAGCGGCGGTCGACGACTATCTCCTCTCGGGCGATCCCTTGCTGGTCGCCCGGTTCGAGACCGCGGTCGTGGGCGAAACTACGGTGGCTTCGGAGATGCGGGCGGCGGCTGTCGAGCTGCCGGGCCTGATTCGCGCTGTCGCCGACCTCGAGGGCGCGACCGCTTCGTGGCGCTCGTCTTTTGCCCGGCCGGCGATTGCGGCAGTCCAAGCCGGCGGAGGGACGCGGCTCACGCCGTTCGCCCAGGACTCGTTCCCGGAGGAAAACGTCGTCGGCGCGGCGCTCACCCAGCTCACCGTTCAGCTCAACCTCGGGGAGGATGGTCTCAGGCTGCGCGAGGATGCGCTGGCGGCCACCCGCACGCAAGCTACCGTCTTCGGACTGGGCGCGCTCGTCGTCTCGGCCTTTCTCAGCCTGTGGCTGATCCGCAAATTCGGCCGCGCCCTGGAGAAGGACGCACGCCAGGCCGGGATCCTCAACAAGTTCACCGAGACGACTTCGTTCGCATCTGACGACACCACGATTGCGAGAGCGAACCTGGAGGCGCTCGGGTTGTTGGTTCATCCCGATGCCGGAATCACCCACATCCTGAACTCCTCCCAGGATCGGGCAGTGCCCGAGGCCACCGCAGGCGGGGCGGCCACCGAGGTCATCGCACTTCAGGCGCTGTCGACGTGCGCAGGCATGATTCGAGGCTCGATGTACGTTTCCTCGGATCTTGCCGCGCCGCTGAGCGTCCACTGCCCCATCTACCCGGCCGATCACGGGACGCTGGCTTGTGTGCCGCTCGTGAGCGGAGAGGCCATCGGCGTCGTCCATCTGTATTGGGAGAGGCCCTTCGCGCTGCCCATCGAGATCCGTCGTGGCGTCGCCCAGATAGCCGCCCATGCCGCGCTCGCAATCGGCAACCGCCATCTCCTTGCCGCCCTGCGTGACCAGGCCAGCACCGATGCGCGGACGGGCCTCGCCAACAGCCGCACCTTCGATCAGGCCCTCGAGTCGGCGCTAGAGCAGCGGACCGACGAACCGGTTGCCGTGCTGATGCTCGATCTCGATCATTTCAAGAAGTTCAACGACCGGCACGGCCATCCATCGGGAGACGAGGCCCTCCGAACGTTCGCTGAGGTCCTGCGGTCGTGCATGAGGGAAGGCGACCTGGCCGCGCGCTATGGCGGCGAGGAATTCGCGGTGATGCTGCCAAAGGTCGACGCTGCGACTGCGGTGGCGATTGCCCAGCGAATCCGCTCCAGAACCGAGTCGACGATCGTTTCTCTGGCCCCCGGCACAACCGGCCGGGTCACGGTATCGGTCGGGGTTGCGGTAGCACCGATTCAGGCGATCGAAGCGATCAGCCTGCTCCGTCTCGCCGACGATGCGCTGTACCAGGCCAAGGCGGCCGGTCGCAACCGCGTCGTGTACCTCGGCGAGGCGACCGGAGAGCTCTCTGCGGCAGAAGCCCAGACTAGCTGACGGAGTTCTGCTCTCCCAGGCGACCGGTCGGACCAACTCGCGCCGGGACCCGAGCTCGAGCCGGCAGGAATGTGGCTGCGACCACCAGGCCGGCCACGGCGAACCCGACGCCGAATAGGCACGTCCAATCCATGGCGCCGACGAATGCCGACCTCGCCGCGCCCAGCAGCGCAGCACCCGGCTCCCCGCCCAACTGCGCAGCCACGGCTGCGGCGCCCGCGAATGAGCTGCGGACCGCCTGGCCCGCATCGGGAGGCAGAGCAGCCGCCGCACCGGCCACGCGGTCTGCGTAGCCCCCCTGCCAGAGGCTGCCCAGGATGGCGATTCCCAGCGCGCCTCCGATCTCGCGTGTGGTGTCGTTGACGGCCGATCCCACGCCAAACTTCTCCGGCGGGACCGCGCCCATGATGGCGTCCGTTGCGGGCGTCATCGCCAAGCCCATCCCCGCGGACGCGACGAACAGGACGGCGAGGATCTGCATGTCGCTCGTCGAGACGGTCGTGATCGCGACCAGTCCCATGCCGACGGCGATGATCCCGAGTCCGAGCGATGTCGTGAGCCTGGCGCCATAGCGAACGGTCAGGCCGGCGGCAATGGGAGATGCAACCACGATTCCCGCTGCGATCGCCAGGAAGCGGTAGCCCGTATCCAGAGGTGAGAGGCCTCTGACCTGCTGCAGATACAAGGTCATCATGAACAGCGCGCCGTTCAGAGCGAAGAACGAGAGCGTGACCGAGGCGCAGGCGGCGCTGAACCGAGCGTTGCGGAAGAGTCCGATGTCGACCATCGGATGCTCGAGGTGCCGTTCCCAGGCCACGAAGGCGATCGCGAAGAGGAC
>CAZRUC010000326.1:0-3025 GCA_964603175.1 uncultured Anaerolineaceae bacterium | reverse complement strand
CCGGCGCGCATTCGCGCGATCGCCGTGAACGGCATTTGCCAGCTGTTCACGACCAGCGGCACCTGCGTGTCGCCGTACGTGAGCGACGGCCGGACTATCGTGACCGGGAACCCGTCCTCGCGATACGCCCGCATCAGGCGCTCCTCGCAGGCGATCTTGTTCTGCGAGTAATCCCAGAACGGGTTTGCGAGCGGCGTGTCCTCGCCGATGAGCCAGTAGCCGAGTGGCTTGAGGTAGGCGCTCGCGGAGCTGATGAAGACGAACTGCTCGGTCCGGCCGCCGAAGAGCCGCAGGTCGCGCTCGATATCCTCGGGAGTGAACGCGCGCCAGTCGACGACGACATCGAAGCGGTGGCCGGCCAGCACCCGCTCGGTTGCCGCTTCGTCGCGCAGGTCGGCGAGCAACATCGTCGCGCCACGCCCACGGTCCGGATCGGTACCGCGATTCAGCAGGAAGAGTTCCACGCCTCGCTCCAGGGCCAGGCTCGTGCAGGCGCTGCTGATCAGGCCGGTGCCCCCGATGAACAGGACCTTCATGACTCGTCTCCCTTGCGCCCCTGGTGGGCGGCCGAACTAAACCGTTACGGTCCGTACAACTCCGCCACCGTGGCCGCCGCGGAACTGCCACCTCCGCCCGCGATCAGGACGCGGCCGTCGGAAAGCAGAGTGGCCGTGGCCATTTCGCGGGTAGACGCCATGGACTCGGCGGCCCGGAAAGTGCCAGCGCTGGGGTCATAGACATCGGTCGAGTTGAGTGGCGACCCCGCAGCGTCGGAGCCTCCTCCCGCCATCAAGACCTTTCCGTTCGACAGAAGGGTCGCAGTGTTGCTGTAGCGGGCCGCTCGCAACGACCCGGTCGCGGCGAACTTGCCGGAGGCCGGATCGTACAACTCGGCCGACGCCATCGCCGCCGAGCCGTCCCAGCCTCCCGCGATCAGGACATGCCCGTCCTGAAGCATGGTCGCGGTGTGGCTTTGGCGGGCCTGGTTCATCGAACCTGTCGAATTGAATGTGCCGGTCTTGGGGTCGTACAACTCGGCAGAGACGGCGGCGGCCGAGCCGTTCCAGCCACCCGCCATCAGGACGCGGCCATCTGGCAGTAGCGTCGCCGTGTGGCTCTCACGCCCAACCGCCAACGATCCCGTCGGACTGAACTCGCCGGTCTTGGGGTCGTAGATCTCGGCCGAAGCGAAGGTCGCCGAGCCGTCCCAGCCCCCGGCAATGAGCACCCGGCCATCGAGAAGGAGCGTTGCCGTGTGGTTGTATCGACCGACCGCCAGCGGTCCAGTGGAAGTGAACTCGCCGGTCTTCGGGTCGTACAGTTCGGCGGCGCCGACAGCGTGCGCTCCGTCCCAACCTCCGGCGACGAGGACACGGCCGTCGGCCAACCGGGTTGCGGTGTGACTGTCGCGAGCCTGGATCATCGACTTCGTCGGGCTGAATTTGCCGTCGCTTGGATCGTAGGTCTCGGCTGTCGCGGTCTGTGCCGAACCGTTCGAGCCACCCGCGATAAGGACACGGCCGTCGGAGAGCAGGGTCGCCGTCTGGCTCGAACGCATCGCTGACATCGATCCTGTCGTGGTGAACTTGGGCTGCCCGGAGTTCGGGTCCGAGGCGGAGGTCGACTTGGGCGGAAGCCAGCCGCCGACGAAGCCGGCAGTCAGAACCGCTGCCAGCGCGATCCCCGCGAGACCCAACCCGACCAGACGGCGGCGCGGGAGAGTGCGGGACCTCGGTGTCGTAGTCATGTCACGCACCGGAGCCGCGCCTGGCAGGCATCGGATCTCCGAAACGAGCTCTTGGACGTGCTTCTTCAGCGGCGGTGCCCAGGCGTCGATCCACTGGCCTTGCGACACGAAGAGCTCGAGCTCCGGCGACGGCAGGACGTCTTCGATGCGGAACACGAACACGGGCTTGCGTTTTGCGGCCGCCCTCTCGACCTCCTTGGGAACGAATGTGGAGGCGTTCGCGCGGCTCGAGAGGATGAGAATCAGGGCCGGCGCCGATGCGATCGCGCCGATGATCTGCTCGCCGTACTGGCGCCCGTGTCGGACGTCGCGTGGCGCGACCCAGCAGTCGATGCCGTCACGTTCGAGGAGCCGCCACACCTTCTCGGTTACCGCGCGGTCCTCGCTGGCATAACTGATGAAGACCGGCGGGTGGCTCGGTTCAGGCGCTGTGGCGTCCTGCCCTGGCTCCGAAGTCATTCGCAACATCTCCTGCGCGAAACCCGGTCTCCCAACCAACGCCGCTCACGAGGTGGGTGCGCCCGAAGGCTAGCGCAACGGAGGTTGCGGCATCGGCCGATTCTCTCGCAGAGTTGCGTAAGCGCGAAGAAGCGCCCAGCCCCGAGCAGGGGCTGGGCGCGGGAGATCGTCGTCTGGTGCGACGCGGAGCGATCTAGCTGCAGGTGGCCTTGTAGAGGTACTTCGCCATCGTCGGGTCGTTCACGTTGTCCTTGGTGATGGCGGCCAGCTGGGTCTGGATGGCCTTGGTCGTGGCCTGGCCCTTGATTCCGAGGACCGTCTGCTGGACACCGGCGACGCCGATGCCGTACGGATCCTGGGCGATGAGGCCCTGGACGATGCCGGCGTTCAGATCGTCGATCTGCTTGGGGCCGGCGTCGAAGGCGATGGTCTTGACGGTGGTGTTGCTGGCCTGCTTCAGGCCGGTCGCAACGCCCTCGGCGTTCTGGACGTTCGTCGCGAAGACACCCGCCAGATCCGAGTGGGCTGCCAGGGTGGCGGTGGTGATGGTCGTGGCGGCCGTCGCATCGTCGTGGGTGTACTGGACGTCGAGGACCTTGATGTTCGGATGGTTCTTCATCTCGTCGGTGAAGCCCTTGACTCGAGCGTCAGTAGTCGAGATGCCCGGATCGACGTTTACGACCAGGACGGTGCCCTTGTCGCCGACCAGCTGGGCAAGAGTCTTGGCGGCCAACGTTCCGCCGGCGAGGTTGTCGGTCGAGATCACCGACTGGGCGAAGGACGTGTCGTCGAGCTGCGTGTCGACGAACGTGACCTTGA
>CAZRUC010000325.1:0-3036 GCA_964603175.1 uncultured Anaerolineaceae bacterium | reverse complement strand
GTGACCAAGGCCGGGGCCGTCTTCGACCGCGAAAGGCTCGAATGGCTCAACGGGCAGTGGATCCGCCGGCTTACCGCCGACGATCTGATCGAGCGTCTGCGCCCGTTCTTCGAACTCGAGCTGGCGGCCGGCCGCATCGATTGGCTCCCCACCGACGACGAGATCCGGGCGCTCCTGCCGGTCGTCCAGGGGCGGCTACCTACGTTGGCAGCCGTCGGGGGCGTGATCGGCTTTCTGTTCGTGACGGATTTGCGAGTGGACCCGGCAGTGATCGTTCCGAAGCGTTGGGACGTGGCCACGACCGCGGCCGCCCTGGCCGCCGCCCGCCGGACGATCGCCGATGTCGGCCGGGTCGCCTGGGAGCCCGACGCGATCGAGGCGCCACTCCGGAGCCTGGTCGAGGAAAGCGGCTGGAAAGTCGGCGATCTCTTCATGGCGATACGCGTCGCGATAACCGGCCACACGGCTACGCCGCCGCTCTTCGATACGATGGTGGCTCTCGGCTACGAAAGAACCCTGGCCCGCTTGGATAGGGCGATCGAGGTGCTCGCCGCACCCGCGACCGGCTCTTAGGAAGGACACACCCGGGATGGCAAGAACGATCCTGGTCGTCGACGACGAACGCACGTTGCGCGAAACGTTGGCGGAGAGCCTCGAGACCGAGGGTTTTGTGGTGGTCCAGGCGGCCGATGGGCGGGAGGCGGTCAATGCGTTCAGGCGCAGCCACCCCGACCTCATCCTGCTGGACCTGATGCTGCCCGAGCTGAGCGGCACCGAAGTTTGCCGGATCATCAGGTCCGAGTCGGGCGTGCCGATTCTGATGCTCACGGCCAAGAGCGCCGAGCTGGACAAGGTCGTAGGCCTGGAACTCGGCGCCGACGACTACGTGACCAAGCCGTTCAGCTTCCGCGAGTTGCTGGCGCGCATCCGGGCGCTGTTGCGGCGCTCGGAGCAGCAGGCCCAGACAGCCGAGACGGAAACGGTGGAACTGGGCGGGGTCAGGGTCGACCTGGCGGGCCGGCGTCTGCTGCGCGGCGCGGAGGTGCTGGCGGTCAAGCCGAAGGCCTTCGAACTCCTCGCATTCCTGATCCGGAACGCGGGCCATGTTTTCACCCGAGACCAGCTGCTGGAGCGCGTCTGGGGATACGACTACGCCGGGGAGACCCGGACGGTCGATGTCCACGTCCACTGGCTGAGGGCGCTGATCGAGGACGATCCAGCGATCCCCGTCTACCTCGAGACGGTTCGCGGCGTGGGATACGTGTTGCGACGGCCCGAACTCGACTGAGGCTCCGCCCGCTCGCTAGACGCCGAAGACTCGCAACACGCCACCGACAGGGCCGGATACCAGCTGCAGCAGGAAGTACGAGGCCGCGGCGATCAACGCCGAACACGGAATGGTGAGGATCCACGCCGTCGCGATGCTTCGCGCCACTCCCCAGTGGACCGCGCTGGCGCGATCGCTCGTGCCCACGCCCATGATCGCGCTGGAAATCACATGGGTCGTCGAGACCGGCATGCCAAAGTGCGCGGCGCCAAGAATGATCGTGGCGGCGGTCGTCTCGGCGGCGAAGCCGTGGACCGGATCGAGCTTCACGACCTTCTGACCCATCGTCTTCATGATCCGCCAGCCGCCTGCGGCAGTCCCGAGCGACATTGCGGTCGCGGCCATCAGGATCACCCACACCGGCACCGTCTTGTCGTGGATCGCCCCCGTGCTGAATAGGGCGAGGGTCATGATTCCCATCGTCTTCTGCGCGTCATTTGAGCCGTGGCTGAGGGCCATGTAGGTAGCCGAGAGGATCTGGAGCCGCCGGAAGCGATCGTTGATGCGGCGAGGGCTCGTGCCGCTCCAATCCTCGGTGGGTCCGGTGCCACCATCGGCGCCATCGACCGAACTCGCGGCCGCCAATCCGGAGTCGTCGGGCCGATTCAGCCTGCGAACGAAGTGGCGCGGGTTGGCCCAGCCGATCGCGTTGAGCAGGATGACCATCACGGCAAGCCCGATCGCAAAACCGAGCAGGGGCGAACTGAAAAGCGGGACCAGGACCTTGAAACCGAAATTGCCCCACTGGACCGCGTTCACGCCGGCCTCCGCCCAGGCCGCGCCGATCAAGCCCCCGATCAGCGCATGGCTGCTGGAACTGGGGATCGCCAGGGCCCACGTGATCAGGTTCCAGGTGATCGCCCCCATGAGCGCGGCCATGAGCACCGTTGCGCCGTTTCCGAGAACGGTGTTGTCCTGGACTATGCCGCTTCCGATCGTGCCCGCGACCGCGGTCCCGAACACCAGCGCACCGACGAAATTCGCCGTCGCCGAAAGCAGGATCGCGTGCTCCGGCTTGAGCGCTCGGGTCGAGACAGAGGTAGCAATGGCGTTGGCGGTGTCGTGGAAGCCGTTGATGTAGTCGAACGACACGGCCAGCGCGAAGATCGCGATCAGAGCCAGGAGAGTGCTCTCGGACAAGACTCGGCGACCTCGCGGTGACGGCAGATCGTGGCGACTGGCGTCCACGCCCCTGAGAGGCTAACAAATCGCGGACCGGCCCGCGAGCGATTGGCCCTCCAGGTATGTAGCAACGGTTAACCGGCCGGCGAGACCCGTTAACTTCCGGCGCCGATTGCGTTAACCGCCGCGGCCGAGGATCGGGTCGGATAGCGCCGGGCATCGAGGAGCGGGGAAGTCTTGCCGCTCGGCCTGGAAACGCAGAGTGGAGGAGACCAGGAACGTGATCAGACTCCGGGTCAAGCCTAGCCTCGCGGCGGTGGCCGTCACCGTCCTCTTGGTCGGATGCTCGTCATCGGCCGCCTCACCGTCCGGCGACCCCGGGACCGCGCCGGCCGACACCACGAAGGCAGCCGACCAGGCCAAGACGTTCGAGACGTACGGCGCTCCGAACTCGTGGGCCAACTACGGCGTGGAGTTCACCGACTTCTGCACCGCGAAGTTCAACTTCGACTGCAACCGCACCGATCGATCGCAGGGCGAGGACATGTCCTCCGCCGAGGAGATCGCGGCCTACGACGCCGAGAAGA
>CAZRUC010000324.1:0-3040 GCA_964603175.1 uncultured Anaerolineaceae bacterium | reverse complement strand
TGAGAGGGCAGCCTTTCGGGAAAATAGGTCGTCGCCAGGATTTTTGCGTTAACGCCCGAATCGATGGCATACGTCCGCGGATTGACTTCTTGGCCGATCGTGTAGCCGTTGACGACGACCGCACACGTGGAAAGCCTGCCGATCAGCGTTGACAGTGACGGCAATAGCTTGTGACGAACCCGCCTGCTTCGGTCTGCGTGATTCGCTTCCCGCACCGGGGGCAGTCCTGGCCGCCGCGGTTGTGGACCGCCAGGAAGTCCCGAACCTCTGTCTCGAATGTCGGAGGTACGCGCTCGCGCAATGTGGCGATTGCGCTCGAGAGCGTCGACCGCATGGCCGCATACAGCTCGTCCACCTCTTCCGGCGCCAGGCTTCCTCTCTTTCGGAATGGTTGCAGCCGGGCGGCGTGCAGAATCTCGTCCGAATAGGCATTGCCGATCCCCGCGACGAAGGCCTGGTTGCGCAACAGGTTCTTGAGTTCGCCCGGGTGGCTACGGATCCGTGAGCGCCAGACATCCAACGTGAGAGTTGGATCGTCCGCGTCGGGGCCCATCTCATCGTCGCCGGCACCAGGGACTGTCCGGTCCATGCCGTGTGGCAGGAGGTAGATCTTGCCCATCTGCGTCGGGTCTCTGTAGCGCACTTCCGGCGTGGCTTCGGGCTTGGGGATCCAGCCGGCGTCGAACGTCCATTCGGCGGCGTCTGTGCGCGGTCCCGTGTCGTCGGGTCGCGACCCAAAGCGCATCACGAACAGTGTCTTCTGGGGTCTCTTGGCCGCGGGTGTCTGGGCGAGTTGGAGGCGGCCCGTAAGCATTGCGTTGATGGCGATTCGGTCGCGGTCGAACTCGAGCCAAAGGAACTTGCCGCGCCGATGGAAGCGCTCGAGACGCTGGCCGCTGAAGCCCGCCAGCTCAGTGGGCGTGCCTCGCACGGTGAGGGGCCCGAGAGCTTCGGCCGCCACGAGGTTCCGGCCGCTGAGGGCAGCGTGGAAAGCGTCGGCGAGGATCTCGAGATCGGGCAACTCGGGCACGATGGCAATTGTACGGGCGTCGTTGTGGAGGTGGAAGCACAGCAAGCGCCACGCCCGCGCCATGGCGAGGTCGCCCCGTGCACACGCGCGCGAATTGTTGACGATATGCACGTGTGCTAGATTCACCCGGCCCTAGGGCAGAATAGGTACAGAGCCGCGCTTTCGCCTGAATCGAAGGAGTGGACCGAGCGCACGAAGCCCCCGGACTGCTGATCGACTCAACGGCTTGAGCATGACTCGAGCCGTTTTGCTTTTCCAGGAGCAGACATACCACCAGGAGATCACCAACCTTGACCGAAGAGCAGACGGGCGGGACCACGCCGGAGACAGAGGCATCAGCCCCTGTCGCTGACCAGGCGTCCGACCAAGCCGTTGGCGTCGCAATCGCCGACGAGCCCGCCGAGACGAGCCCCATCGTGACCACCGAGTCGATCAGCGCGCCGCCCGCCCCGGAAGCGCCCACTCCAGTCGCGATCACCGAAGCGGAGGTCGCCGATGCGCCCGCCGCCGAGGAACCGGAAGAAGAGGCACCCGCCCCTGTCGTCCGGCGAGCCGAGCCGACCACGATGGAAGAGCTCCTCGCCGAACAGGACGCCGACATCCGCAGCTTCAAGCACGGCGATGTCGTCGAGGGAACCGTCGTCCGGATCGACCGCGATGAGATCCTGGTCGACATCGGCGCCAAGAGCGAAGGTGTCGTCTCTAATCGTGAGCTCTACGGCCGCCACGCCGAGTCCGCTCCCGCCCTTGCGGTTGGGGACGTCGTGCTCGTTTACGTGCTCCAGCCTGAATCTCAGGAAGGCCACGTCGTCCTGTCGCTACGCCGAGCCGGTCTCGAGCGCAAGTGGCGGTCGATGCAGGAGCAGTTCGAGGCAGGGGCGATCATCGACGCCCCCGTCATCGACCATAACAAGGGTGGCCTCATCGTCGACTGCGGCATCCGCGGCTTCGTCCCGATCAGCCAGATCGTGGACTTCCCGCGCCGGCCGCAGAACGACCAGCCCCGCGACGCCGCGCAGGAGATTGCCGAGAAGCTGCAGCCGTACGTCGGCCGCAAGCTCCGCCTCAAGATCCTCGAGGTCAACCGCAAGGCCAACCGCCTGATCCTCTCCGAGAAGGTTGCGCTGTACGAAGAGCGCCGCGAAAAGCGCGACGAACTGTTCAGCAGCCTGCAGGTCGGGCAGAAAGTCAGCGGCACCGTTCGGTCGATCGCGCCCTTTGGCGTCTTCATCGACCTCGGCGGGATCGACGGCCTGGTCCACAAGAGCGAACTCTCGTGGAACAAGGTCAACAACCCCGACTCCGGGTACCGCGTCGGCGAACAGGTCGAGGCTGAAGTCATCGACATCAACCACGAGCGCGGTCGCATCAGCCTGTCGATCCGCAAGCTCCAGCCGGACCCGTGGCACTCCACCGTGGCCGACTTCAAGGTTGGCGACGTCATCGATGGCACCGTCACCAAGCTCGTCAACTTCGGTGCTTTCGTCCGCGTCCGCGACGGGCTCGAGGGCCTCATCCACATCAGCGAGCTCTCGCACCAGCGCGTAGCCCATCCGGGCGACGTCGTTCACGAGGGCCAGACGCTCAAGCTCAAGATCATTTCGCTCGACTCCGAGCGGCATCGCCTGGGCCTCAGCCTCAAGCAGGCCGAGGAACCGCCGGCTCGACCAGCGGCCCCCGAGCAGCAGCAGACCGTAGCCACGGCGTCGGCGCCTTCGTCTCCGCGACCGGAGCGACGTCCTCGACCTGAGCGCGGCTACTCCATGAGCGATGCGGTCCAGGAGCCCGAAGGCGGCATCGACAATACGCTCGCCGCTGCGTTCGCCCACGTCCGGGCGCGCATGGCCGAGTCCGAGTCCGAGTCCGAGTCGAAGCCTGAAGCCTCTGCTGAGGAAGCCGCTCCGGCGGAAGCCGTCACTGCGGACGCCGCTCCGGCGGAAGCCCCGGTAGAGCCCGTCGCCGAAGCCGAGCCCGTCGCCGAAGCCGAGCCCGTCGCCGAGCCCGAGCCCG
>CAZRUC010000323.1:0-3051 GCA_964603175.1 uncultured Anaerolineaceae bacterium | reverse complement strand
AGATCAAGGCGCCGGCTATGCGCAAGAACTGGAACAGCCTTCGCCAGCGCCAGGTCGCCATTCCCGGTGCACCCCAGAAGCGCGGCGTTTGCCTGCAGGTGCGCACGATGACGCCGAAGAAGCCGAACTCGGCTCTCCGAAAGATCGCCCGCGTACGTCTCACGAACCAAATGGAGGTCACGGCCTACATCCCCGGGATCGGCCACAACCTCCAGGAGCACTCGGTGGTTCTCGTCCGCGGCGGCCGCGTGAAGGACCTGCCGTCGGTCAAGTACCACATCATTCGCGGCGCTCTCGATGCCGCCGGAGTTCGCGACCGCAAGCAGGGTCGTTCCAAGTACGGCGCGAAGGCTGTGCAGCAGAAGGGCAAGAAGTAGCGATGCCTCGACGTCATACCATCGCCCGCAAGACCAAGTATCAGGCTGCGCCCAGCACCCGCCTCAGTGGCCGCTTCGCCGCCAAGCTCATGAACGACGGCAAGAAGCACCTTTCCGAGCGCATCCTCCGCGAGGCTCTTGCCCGCGCAGAAGCGCAAGCGCGCCGTCCCGGCGTCGAGGTTCTCGAGTCGGCGATGCGCAACGCCACCCCCATCATCGAGGTCAAACCTCGCCGCGTCGGTGGCGCCACTTATCAAGTCCCGGTCGAGATCCGGGGCGACCGCCGTATGTCGCTCGGCGTCCGCTGGCTGGTCCAGGCGGCTCGCAAGCGCAACGGCAAGAGCATGTCGGAGAAGCTGGCTGCTGAGTTCGTCGACGCCATGAACGGCCTCGGCGCAGCGGTCAAGCGTCGCGAGGATACCCACAAGATGGCCGAGGCCAACAAGGCCTTCAGCCATTTCAAGTGGTAATCCCTGCAAGGAGAGTAGAGAACTCGTGGCACGTCTAGTTCCGCTCGCACTGACGCGGAACATCGGAATCATCGCCCATATCGACGCCGGGAAGACAACCGTTACCGAACGGGTCCTTTTCTATACGAAAAAGATCTACAAGCTCGGTGAGGTCCATGAGGGCGCAGCCACCATGGACTGGATGCCCCAGGAGCAGGAGCGCGGCATTACGATCACTGCCGCCGCTACGACGTGCTTCTGGAACGAACATCGAATCAACATCATCGATACGCCCGGGCACGTGGACTTCACCGTAGAAGTGGAGCGAAGCCTGCGGGTTCTCGATGGCGCGGTGGTTGTTTTTGACGGTGTGGCGGGCGTCGAGCCCCAGTCGGAGACGGTGTGGCGTCAGGCCGACCGTTACCGCGTGCCCCGGATCTGTTTCATCAACAAGCTCGACCGGACCGGCGCCGACTTCTGGCGCTGCGTCGAGATGATCCGGGACCGATTGGGTGCGCGACCGGTCGTGATCCAGCTGCCGATCGGCAATGAAGAGAAGTTCAAGGGCATCGTCGACCTCATCACCATGAAGGCGATCATCTACCGCGCCGAAGACCTCGGCGCCGAGATGGAGATCACCGACATCCCGGCGGACCTGGTCGAGGCCGCGCGCGCATGGCGAGAGCGGATGATCGAGGTCGTCGCCGAGATGGACGACGAGCTGACTCATAAGTACCTCGAAGGCCACAGCCTGAGCGAGGCCGACATCAAGCGCGGTCTCCGGCTCGGAACACTCGAGTACCGCATCGTCCCCGTTCTGGCCGGCTCCGCCCTGAAGAACAAGGGCGTCCAGCCCATGCTCGACGCCGTCGTGGATTACCTGCCGTCACCGCTGGACGTCCCGCCGGTCATCGGCGAGAGCCCGGTCACGCACAAGGAAATCATTCGAACGGCCTCCGACAGCGAGCCGTTCAGTGCGCTCGCCTTCAAGATCGCCGCCGATCCTTACGTCGGGAAGCTGGCTTACTTCCGGGTCTACTCGGGCACCCTCAATGCCGGCTCATACGTCTACAACGCCACGAAGGGCAAGAAGGAGCGCATCGGCCGCATCCTTCAGATGCACGCCAACCACCGCGAGGAGATCGATACCGTCTACGCCGGCGACATCGCCGCCGCGGTCGGCCTCAAGGAAACCTTCACCGGCGACACGTTGTCCGATCCGGATCACCAGATCATTCTCGAATCGATCGTCTTCCCTGAGCCGGTCATCGAAGTTGCGATCGAGCCCAAGACCAAGGCCGACCAGGACAAGCTCGCGCTCGCCCTGCAGCGCCTGTCCGAGGAAGACCCGACGTTCCGAGTCCACACTGACGAGGAAAGCGGGCAGACTCGAATCGCCGGCATGGGCGAATTGCACCTGGACGTTCTCGTCGACCGCATGGTCCGAGAGTTCAAGGTCGCGGCCAACGTCGGGCGGCCCCAGGTCGCCTATCGCGAGACCATCCGACGCAGTGCGGAGGGCAACTACCGTCACGTCAAGCAGACCGGCGGCAAGGGCCAGTACGGCCACGTCGTAATCAAGGTCGAGCCGAACACGCAGGGCGCCGGCTACGAGTTCGTGGACAAGATCGTCGGCGGCACCATTCCGCGCGAATACATCAAGCCGATCGACATGGGTATCCGCGAAGCGCTCGAGACCGGTCCCTACAACGGCCACCGCATGGTCGACGTGAAGGTGACACTCTTCGACGGCTCGTTCCACGAAGTGGACTCGAGCGAAATGGCGTTCCGCATCGCCGCCTCGATGGCCCTCAAGGAGGCCGTCGCAAAGGCTTCGCCCGTGATCCTAGAACCGCTCATGAAGGTCGAGGTCACGATGCCCGACCAATTCCTCGGTGACGTGATCGGCGACATCAACGCCCGCCGGGGCCACATCGAGGCGATGGAGTCGCGCGGCTCCACGCAGGTCGTCCAGGCGCGAGTGCCTCTGGCCGAGATGTTCGGCTATGCCACGGATCTGCGGTCCATGACGCAGGGCCGCGCAAGCTACTCAATGGAACTTTCCCACTACGCCGAAGTCCCCGCCAACGTGGCGGCCGAGCTAGTCCAGAAGTCGAGAGTCTGACCAGTCAACCCGTCCCCTAAGTAGGAGCGAGGGAGCAGCCCGCGATGGCGAAGAAGAAGTTCGAGCGGACAAAGCCGCACGTCAACATCGGCACGATCGG
>CAZRUC010000322.1:0-3059 GCA_964603175.1 uncultured Anaerolineaceae bacterium | reverse complement strand
GGTAGCCGGTCACGGCTTCGCGGCCGTCGGGTACTACCGCCATCCTGGTCCGGTGATGTGGATCGCGCCCGATCGGGGCCTCGATCCGACCGGCGCCGGCCGACACGGAGCCCAGCGCCAGGCCCAGGTAGGTCTTCTTGATACGGCGCGCCTTGAGTTGCGCCATCAGGCTCGCCTGGCCGCGATCGTCCTTGGCGACCATCAGCAGCCCGCTCGTGTCGCGGTCGAGGCGATGGACGATGCCGGGCCGCTGGACGCCGGCGATCCCACCGTATTGAGTTCCGCGGGCAAGCAGCGCGTTGACCAGGGTTCCGGCCCGATGGCCCGGGGCGGGGTGAACGACGAGCCCGGCGGCTTTGTCGACGATCAGCATGTCGTCGTCTTCATACACGATCGAAAGCGGGATCGCCTCTGCTTCCAGATCGAGTGGACGTGGATCGGGAACTTCCAGCTCGACGGTCCCGCCGGGCACAACCGCGACATTGGCCTTGATCGCCACGCCGGCCGAAGTGAGACGACCCTCGGAGATGAGCTTCTGCACGTAGCTGCGCGACAGTCCGGACGCGTCGGCAACGAAACGATCTATCCGGCCACCCGCGGTCTCAGGCACGGTGATCGTGAGCAGCTTCATCCCGCCGCCTCGTCCCCGTTCGGCTCGTGGTCGGGCGGCTGGGTTCCGGAGCCGAGCGCTTTCGGGGCGAAGACCGAGAGCAGCAGCAACACTCCGATGGAGACGGTGACGGCCGAATCGGCGACGTTGAAGATGTACCAGCGCCACGTGCCGATGCCAAGGTCGGCGAAGTCCACCACGTAGCCCAGCCGGATGCGGTCCACGAAATTGCCGATCGCGCCGCCGAGCAGGAGGGCCAGCGCCAGCGTCACGAACCAGTTGGTCCAACCCGAGCGGTATTCGAAGCCCACGATAACGGCCACGACCACCAGGCTGACCAGCGCGAAGAGTCCGGCCGAGTTCTGGAAGACGCCGAACAGCCCGCCGGCGTTGTGGATGAAGTCGATCTGGAGCCAATCGCCGATGACCGGCGATGGAGTATCGGGCTTGTAGTTGCCAACGATCCAAGCCTTGAGCAGCTGGTCACTCAGCACGACGGCGAGCGCCAGCAGCGCAAAGACAGCCCACGCCGCCAGGCGCCGGTTACCCGTGATGCCGGCGGCCGCAGGGGCTGGGATCGCCCCGGACTGGTCGTCTGGGAGCGTGGCCCCATTCGCGGCGGCGACATCCGCGGGTTGCGTGGGGTGCGCTTGGGTAGGGTCCAGTTCCGGGGCCTCCGATGGGGTGTTCCGCTAAGCCTACTTGGGGACGGCTTCATCCATCAAGCAGATCCGGATCGCTCCCGAGTCCAGATCCACTTCTACGGCGGGAATGCAGTCTGCCAGGGGTTCGAAAGCGATCTTGCTGCGCGTCTCGACCTCGACCGACGCAAGGTACGGGGAGAGAGTTAGCCGGACGGCCTCGGGCGCCTCGACTCGAACCGCGACCTCGTCGTCGAGCTCGACTGCGGCCTCCTTGCGCGCGTCCTGGATGGCTCGCTGCAGCTCTCGAGCATCGCCCTCCGCTCGAAGCTCGGGCGTAAGCGCGGTGTCGATGACCACCACGAGGCCTTCGTCGTGCGCCACGACCGTACCCGGCCGGGGGATCGCGAGGATCTCCACCTCGTCCGATGCGAGGGTCACGCCGCCCATCCGCACGGAACCGTCGGGCAGGATTTCGAACGCTCCCTCCCGAGCGGCTGCCATGACGGCCGGAATGGCGGGCCCCAGCTTCTTGCCGATCTTGGGGAGCAGCGGCTTGACCCGGCGGTCCACCAACTGGGACTCGTCGCCGATGAGCTCGATCTCCCTGACATTCACCTCGTCGGCGACCAGGGCCAGCAGAGCGGCCTGTTCCACGAGCTCGCGGCCCGGGAGTGCGAGCCACATCTTGGCCAGCGGCTGACGGGTCTTGATGCCGGCCTGTCCGCGGAGCGTGCGGGCCAGATCGACGACCCGCATCGCGACCGCCATGGAGGCCTGAAGAGACCGGTCGTTGAGAGGCTTCAGCTCTTCGGTCGGCCAGTGCGTCAGGTGGACGCTGTCGGCCGCGCCCTGTACGCCGCCCGCGACCACGAGGTTCTGGTACATAGACTCGCTGAGGAACGGCAGTATCGGCGCCATGATTCGGGACAGCTCGACCAGGACTGTCTGCATCGTCGCGAACGCTGAGGCCCGATCGGCTGCGGCCGCCCCCCGGGCAAATCGCTTTCGCGAGCGCCTCAGATACCAGGTCGAGACTTCCTCGATGAAGCCGTCGATTTCGTGAGCGGCGTCGAGGGTGTCGTAACTCCGCAGGTCGATCTCGACTTCGTTCGCGAGGCGGGCTACCCGCGCCAGGATCCAGCGGTCCAGCGGACCCCGTTCCGCGACGGCCGGCCCGGCCGCGGTTGGCTCCCAGCCGGCCAGCCGGGCGTAGGTGACGAAGAACGAGTACACGTTCCAGAGGACGAGGAGCCGTCGCCGGGCTTCGTCCGCAGCCGGCCAGCCGAAGAGGATGTTGTCCTCGGGCCGGGCGTTGGCGAACATCCAGCGCATGACGTCCACGCCCATCCGCTCGGCCGCTTCGTCGAACTCGATGGCGTTGCCCCAGCTCTTGTGCATCTGCCGGCCATCCGAGCCGAAGACGAGGGCATACCCGAACAGCGTCTTGAACGGCGCCTCTCGCCGCATGACCGTGCTCATCGCCAGCATCGAATAGAACCAGTTCCGGAACTGGCCCGGGAAGCTCTCGGTCACGAAATCGGCCGGAAACCACTGCTTCCAGTACTCGGGGTCGGAGCGGAAATGCATCGTCGAGAAGGGCACGATGCCGGCATCCAGCCAGGGGTTGCCTACGTCCCTGATGCGCTCCACGGGAGCCCCGCAGCCGGAGCAGCGGATCTTGACCGCGTCCACGTACGGCCGATGTGGCGTGTGGCCATCGAACTCGGGCCAGCCCTCGATCGCCAGCTCAGCCAGCTCTTCGCGGCCGCCGACGACGGTGACCTCGCCGCAGGCCGAACAGTCGT
>CAZRUC010000321.1:0-3069 GCA_964603175.1 uncultured Anaerolineaceae bacterium | reverse complement strand
GCGCGGTGCGGGAACGCCGCGGGCGGGCCACGGAACGTGGGCTCGCCACTCCCCCCTGGACCCGGCACTCCCCCGAGGCTATCTCTCCGAGCTCGGGCGCCGGCGGCCGTTGCCGCGTTTGCGGGTGGCGCCGCGGCCCGGCGACCAGCGAGGGGTGTCCGCGTCGTCGGAGTCGGCCGCGGGACTATGACCCGAAGTGCTGGCAGCCGAAGGCGCCGGCGAAGACGACCCGCCCGGTGCCGGGGCCGACAGTCGTTGGCGCCCGAGACGATCGGCCAGCCAGGCATTGCGGACCGTTCGACCGCCCACCCGTCGGACCAAACCCGACAGCTCGATGTCGTCCGTTACGACGAGGGTGCCGGCCCGGCGCTCGGGGGACGGATCGTCGGCGAGGCGCGAGATCAGCGCGTCGGCGGGCTCGCGGCCGGCGTAGCGGACCTCCACGCCGGAAGCGATCTGACGCGTGACGAGGCCGTATTCGGGCGAGCCGTCGAGAACGACCATGACCGAAACGCCGGGCGGGACGATGGACCGCAGGCGGCCGATCAGCGCCACAGCGGGCACGGGCGTCGACGATCGCGACAGGAAATGCGTGAAGTTGTTGCCGTCGACGATGAGGCGGCTGATGCCCTCGAGGACACGGCGGTCGTCAGGCATCGCGCGCAATCCCCGCGGCCCCGACGCCGGCCCCGGCGCCAGCCCCTTCGCTCGCGGCGCTCGCGGCGCTCGCTGCCCCGCGCTCTTGCCGTCTGTCCGGTAGCATCCCGACCATGTTGTTGCTCGTCGACCTCGATGGAGTTGTCTACCGCGGCGCGGAGCCCGTTCCTGGAGTTGCGGCTGTGCTCGCGGCCCGAGCCGCCGCCGGCGACGACGTCGTGTACGTCACCAACAATTCGATGTGGTATCGCGCCGAATACGTGACCCGCCTTTCTAGTATGGGCGCCCCGGTCACGCCCGACCGAATCGTCTCCTCGGCGCGGGCGACCGCCCTCTACCTGCGCGAGCTCGAGCCGGCGATTCGGACGGCACTCGTGGTCGGCGGGCCCGGGCTGATGCACGAAATCGGCGACGTGGGCATCGAGGTGATTCGGTCCGGCGACGCGGGCGATCGATGGTCGGCCAACGGCCGAAATGCCGCCGCCGCCACGGGGCCGGTCGACGCGGTCGTGGTCGGGCTCGATCCGGAGTTCACGTACGCTCGCATGGCCGTGGCGTCCGAGGCGATTCGAGCCGGCGCACGTTTCGTTGCCACAAACCGCGACCCGATCTACCCGCTCGAGCATGGCTTCATGCCCGGTGCCGGATCCGTCGTCGCGGCGATCGTCACGGCGTCGGGCGTGGAGCCTGTGTCGATCGGCAAACCGGGGCCGCTGCTGCTCCAGGTCGCGGCTCGAGCGGTGGGTCGCAACGTTGCCGACGCGGTGATGATCGGCGACAGCCTGATCACCGACGTGCCGGCGGCAGTGGCGGTGGGGGCGCGGTCGGTGCTGATGCTCACCGGAATCAGCAAGCGCGATCAGATCGAATCGCTGGCCCAGCACGACCGACCGACCGAGGTCGCGGAAGACGCGGCGGAGCTTGCTGAAGCGCTCGAACGCCTGGCCGCCGGCTAGTCTCGACGGGTCCCGGGTACGCTGGCGGTCGCCCGTTTTCGGGGCAGATTACTGAACGCACCATTATTCAATGTGGATAAGTTCAAACGGTGCGCGCAAGCAAGCACAATCCGTCGTTCAGGGGATGTCAGTGCGCTAATATTGCCGCAACGTTGCGGCATCGCCCGTCTTCCGAGTCCACCCGGTCGGAAGCGGAAGCGCGTGTGCCGCGGTAGGGGACGCTTAATGGACGCTCGCGTGAGCTTCGACGAGCACGAGTCTGCACCCAGACCCACTTTCCAGATGCCTCCGGACCTGCGCCACCGGATCGGCCAGATGATTCTTGTGGGATTCCGAGGTCTGACTGCGCTCGAAGCGGCACCGACGTTGCGGCACATCAGGAACGGCTCGATCGGCGGAGTCGTGTTCTACGACGTCGACGCCGAGACCGGCGGCCCCCGGAATATTCAGTCCCGGGACCAGGTGCGGGAGCTCGCATCGGCTCTCAAGGAGGCCAGCGAGATCCCGGTGCTGACCTCGGTGGATGCGGAAGGCGGCTTCTACCACCGCCTCAAGGAGAAGTACGGCTTCCCGCCCGCCACGCCCGCCCAGGACATGGGCGAGCGCAACGACCTGACGTTCACGCGGTCCGCCGCGGGTCTCACCGCCGAGGTTCTGGCGGACGTCGGGATCGACCTGAATCTGGCGCCGGTGGTCGACCTGCTGAACCCCGCGAACCTCACCGTCAGCGCCCGCCGCCGAAGCTTCGCGTCGGACCCGGAGAAGGTCACCGCCCACGCTCGGGAGTTCATCCTTGCCCATCGGGAGCGGGGCGTCCTGACGGCGCTGAAGCACTTCCCCGGCATGGGCGGGGTGCTCCGGCCGCACACTCCGGGGCGGGGCGAACTGATCGAAGACTGGACGACGGTCGAACTCGAGCCTTACCGGGCCCTGATCGCCGCTGACCTGGTGGACGGAATCCTGACGGCTCGAATAACGCACCCGCAACTCGACCCCGACTATCCGGGCTGTCTGTCGAAGAAGATCGTCGATGGGTTGCTGCGCGACGAGCTCGGCTATCAGGGTGTGGCCATCTCGGACGCCATGGAAATGCTCGCCATCTGGGACGTGTTCGGGTTTGAGCGCGGCACGATCCTGGCCGTCAACGCCGGGGTCGACATGTTGCTCTACTGCAACGAGTCCGGCATGGTCCCCTACGACGACGAGCGGGGCCCCACGGCCGTCCAGATAATCTTCGACGCGGTCGCTCGGGGCGAGATCACCGAAGACCGTATCAACGAGGCCTGCGGCCGAATCCTGAAGCTGAAGCAGCGGGTCGCCTGAGCCTCCTAAGCCCGCGCCGCTCCCCTGACCGCGCCGCTCCCGGGGCCGCTGCCCGCCGCGCCGCTCCGGGGCCTCGGCCCCCCACGCCCGCGCCCGCGCCGCTCCCCTCCGCCCGGCGGCCCGGGTTACGCCG